>VGRQ01000561.1 GCA_016875315.1 Deltaproteobacteria bacterium
CCTGGGCCGGGTGCTCGCCAAGCACGTCAACGCCGAGGGCAAGGTCGACTACAAGGGCATCGCCGCCGAGCGCGCCGACCTCGACCTCTACGTGGCCTACCTGGCCGCCACCTCGCCCGATAAGCACCCCGACCTGTTCCCCACTCGCGACGATCAGCTCGCCTACTACATCAACGCCTACAACGCCTTCGCCATCTCGGGCGTGATCAACCGCCCCGGGCTCACGGGCGTCAACGACAACATCGTCGACTTCTTCTACCTCACCAAGTACAGGATGGGCGGCAAGAAGATCAGCTTGTACGACCTCGAGAACAAGGTCGTGCGCAAGCGCTACAACGACGCGCGCGTGCACTTCGCGCTCAACTGCCAGTCGGGCGGCTGTCCCCGGCTCCCCGCGGAGATCTTCGACCCGAAGGCCCTCGACGCGCAGCTCGAGGCGATGACCAGGGAGTTCGTCAACAACCCGGCGAAGGTCGAGCAACGCGACGACGGGAAGGTCCACGTCTCCCAGATCTTCGAGTGGTACGCCGACGACTTCAAGTCTGCGGGCGGGCCGGTGGCCTTCATCAACGCCCACGGCGGCAACGTGCCCGCCGACAAGGAAGTGGCCATCATCCCCTACGACTGGACGCTCATCGCGCAGGACGGGCGGGCCCCCTAGCGCGGGCTCGGCTACGATTCCGGAGCGCGTGCTCCTCCTCCTCGCCGCTTGCGTGCCGCCCTCGGTGATCGGCCTGCGCTCCGACGCGACGATGCCGCTCACGTCGGAGCTCTCGGCGGCCTGGGGCGCCTTCCCCGAGTTCACCGAGGACGACGACTACACGCTGGCCGAGGCCAGCGTCGGCGGCGTGCAGGTGCGGCAGCGGCTGTCGAACCGCGTGGCCGTCTCCAGCTCCTTCGGCGTGGTGCCGTCGATGCTCGACGAGGCCGTGTGGGGCGCGGGCGACCTCGAGCTCCAGGTGCAGGCCATCGCCGAGGAGCCCCTCGACTTCCAGGTGACGGTGGGCCTCGACGGCTACGTGCTCGGGCAGCCGGAGAGCACCCCCAGCGTGGCGCTGGGCACCCACCTCGGGCTCTTCCTGTCACGACGCCTGCCCGGCGATCTTCACCCCTTCCTCGGGGGGAAGATCAACCCGGTGTTCGCGCAGGGCCACCCCTACCCCTGGATCCAGTACGGCGGCGGCCTGTCCTGGCGACCGGTGCTCGACAGCGCCACGCGCGGCCTGCTCGCCGTCGAGGCCAGCCGCTACGAGGGCTTCGGGGTGAACTTCCTCGACGAGGGCGGCGGCGACGCGGGCGACATCCAGACCTGGGGGTTCCTCGTGCAAGCGGGGGCGAGCTTCGGGCCGACGTATCGCTAGCTCTCCGCGAGAAACCTCTCCCACGGCAACACGCAGAACCCCTTCCGCACCGCGTCGGCCCAGCGCACGCGAAACACGTCGGGACCGCGAGTGCCGGCGCCGAGGTCGGTGAGGTAGCCGCAGCCGGTGTAGGAGGCGGGCCTCGTGCCTGCACCCGCGCGCTGCTCGGGGGTGTCGCAGGTGACGACGCCGCCGCTATCGGTTCCCGGCTCGCCATCGACGGGGCGACACAACTGGCCGCGTTCCACCTCGAACACTGTCACCTTGTAGGGCACGGCCGGGAGCTTCTGCGTGCGACCGAGGAGACCGAGGCCGCGTAGCACACGGGCGCTGTCGCGACTGCCGCCCTGGACGAGCGCCCGCAGCGCGTCGAGGCGGACCACCTGGAGCCAGGTCTCGTTGCCGGCGCTAGCGGGCAGCTTGCTCACCCAGGCCACCTGGAGCGCGTCGGGGAGGGGCTGGAGCGGCTCGCAGGCCAGCGCCATCCCGAGCAGGGCAACGATCACGACTGGGCGCCCTCGGCGGCGGCGCGCAGGGCCAGCTCGGCGTGCCGGGCACAGCCCAGCTCGTCGAGCCCCGGCGTGGGCGCGAGGTGGCGCAAGAATCGCTCGCGCAGCGCGTGCCAGCGACGGCAGGCCGCGGCGGCCCGGTCGTCTTCCAGCTTGTCGGTCTCGGCGAGGCGGATGAGCCCCTCCCAGGCCTCGTGCGCGAGGTGCAGCTCCTTGCACACGAGGAAAACGTCGACGCTGGCCTCGGAGGCCTTCGCGAGCTGGTGCTCCAGCGGGTACCGGCCACGCACCGCCTTCATCTCGAGGTCGTCAGACACGATCACCCCGTCGTAGCCCATGCGACGCCGCAGGATGCCGTCGAGGATGCGTCGCGACATGGTGGCAGGCGCGTCCTCGTCGAGGGCGGGGTAGAGCACGTGCGCGGTCATGACCGTCCCCACCCCGGCGGCCACGGCGGCTGCGAAGGGCGGCAGCTCCACGTGCTCGATCTCGTCGGGGTCTTTCTCCACCACCGGTAGCTCCAGGTGGCTGTCGGTGGCGGTGTCGCCGTGGCCGGGAAAGTGCTTGGCGCAGGCGATGCAGCCCTCGTCCTGCATGCCCTCGATGAAGGCCGCCACGTGTCGCGACACGCCCTCCGGGGAGGTGGCGAAGGCCCGGCGCCCGATGATCGGGTTCTTCGGGTTGCTGTCGACGTCGGCCACCGGGGCGAAGTCGAGGTCGAAGCCCACGGCTCGCACCTCGCGGGCGAGGGCGCGGCCCACGGCGCGCGTGAACTCCAGCTTGCCCACGTTGCCCACGAAGCGCATGGGCGGCCACACCGTGGCCGGGGCCTTCACCCGCTGCACGAGGCCGCCTTCCTGGTCGACGCAGCGAATCGGGGGCACGTCGGCGGGGAGCAGAGACTTCAGCTCGCGGTTGAGCTCCAGGACCTGCCGGGGCTCCTCGACGTTGCGCGCGAACAGGATGAACCCGCCGGGGCGCGCGTCGCGAATGAAGGCACGCTCGTCGGCGTTGAGCGAGGGGCCGGCGAGGCCGATCACGAGGCGCTGCCCGGCGCGGCGCTTGCGGTCGGCGGTGGTGGTGGTCAGTCCGACGACGTTCACGCGTGCTCCCCCGGGTACTCGGCAAGCTCGACGAGCACGCCGTCGTTGCAGCGCGGGTGGACGAAGATCACCCTCGCCCCGTGGGCGCCCGCCGTGGGTGCCGGGCTGAGGAACTCCCAGCCCCTCTCGCGCAGGCGGGCCACGTCGGCGTCGAGATCGTCGCTGGCGAAGCACAGGTGGTGCATCCCGCCGGGGCGCTTCTCGAGAAACTTGGCGATCGGCCCCTTGCCGTCGATGGGGTGGACGAGCTCGATGCGCGTGCCGGCCACGGGGAAGAACGCGGTGGAGGTGGACTGCGCGGGCACGTCTTCTTGTCCCGCGTAGGCGAGGCCGAGGTCGTCGGCGAGGCGACGGATCGCGCGCCCGAGGTCGGGGACGGCAATCGCCACGTGGTCGAGGCGGGTGATCATCCCGCGCGTTCTATCCGGCGCTCAGCCGGCGTCGGG
>VGRQ01000562.1 GCA_016875315.1 Deltaproteobacteria bacterium
GGGGCGGCGACGACCAGGGGGTCCACGCGGGCGCGTAGACGGGGCTGGAGGGCGGAGCTACGCCCGCCCCCCGCCTCGGGACCGGGTTCACCCGCTGGAGGCCAGCTCGTGAGCACTCCCCGCCGCTTTTTGGGCCTGCTCGCGGGGGCTACGATGACCGGGTCTACCTCCCGGAGAGCGGTTCATGTTGCCTATCCTCACAGAACAGTTCCGCTTCCGTCCGGGGTCGCCGACAGGTCAGACACGTCGGGGAGGTTCCCACGGTGCGCTGCGCGTCGTCGGCCCCGAGGCCGTGGCACACCTCCAGGACCGTTCCCGGGCGCTGGGCCGGGTCGCGGTGGCAGCCTCGCAGGAGTGCTCTCACCCACCGGGAGGGGATTCCTCGCTCGGCGCCGCACGGTACCGCGCTGGTGGCGCGCCAGCGTTCGAATTCATAGCTTCCAAATAGGAGATAGAGTCCGAGGCGGCAGTAAGCAAAGACGTCGGAGCGAACGTCTGCTCGGCCCTGCAGCACTTCTGGGGCGATGAAACCCTCGGTGCCAGCCCGCACGGGGTAACGCCGCCCACCTGCGCCACGTGACCGATGCCGAAGTCCACGAGCCGAACCTGCCCGTTCTGCTCGTCAAACATGATGTTGGAGGGCTTCAGGTCGCGGAAGAGGATCGGCCGACCGGGCCAGGCATGAAGGTACGAGAGGCGATCGGCCACCTGCCCCATCAGGCGGAGGAAGCGGTGGCGGTCGACCTGGGCGATCCCCGTCGTCCTCACCCAACTCTCGAGGGTCGCGCCCGGGACCCAGTCCATCACGATGTGGAGCCGGTCGTTGACCGTGAAGGCATCGTGGATCGTCGGGAAGTAGTCGGATCTGCACAGCGTGCGTAGCAGCTGCAGCTCCCGCTCCAACGCCGCTCGATTCGTGGCGGTGGCCGCTCGTAGCGTCTTCATCGCCGCCCGCGCGCTAGGGTCGTCTCCGCGATGGACCTCCCACACGGAGCCCATTCCGCCGTCCGCGACGTGCCGGACCACCCGCCACGGGAACTCTCCCTGCAGGGTCACTCCGGGGGCCAGGTCGCCGCCGCCATGGCCGCCATCGACGAGCGCCGGAGTGAGCGGTCCTCGTGGCGCAGTCGAGGTGGCCGCCGTCCTTGTGGGCACCGCAGCAGTCCGCTGAGCCGCCGCGGGGACTGGGTCGGCGGCGACCCCCACGGCGCGTGTCGCTGCGACTGGGCCGACGGTCCCCGGCTGCCCAAGGGTCGGGACCACTCGTGTCGTGCTGACGGGCGCGACCTGAGGCGTCGGGAATAGCGTCGTTCCGACCGCTGTTCTGCGGGCCACGGGCGCCGTCGGTGGCGGACCGAGCACGGAAACCGGCGCAGGCGCCGGCGAAGGCGACTGCGGCTGCGGCTGCGGCTGCGGCTGCGGCCGAGCGTCACCCGGTGCCCGTGCACCGCGCTCCCGGAGCACCTCCGTCCCGGCGCGAATGTGAGCGTTGCTCCAACTGACCCAGTTTCGGCGGGCGGCGACCCTGACGGCCTCCTTCACGGTGGCATTGGGGACGTTCAGCGCCCTCCCGGTGTGCTGGTGTATCCAACCGGGAATCTCATAGGGGTATATATCGCCTTCAACACCACGAACGATCTCGCGGAGGAGGTCCAAGAGCGCGTCGGAGGCCGCCGGGGGAAGCCGACCGCTCGCGTCGGCCAGCGCCAGCAGACGGCTCACGGAGGGGTGGCGCGCAGGGTCGTAGGCGAGGTCTGCGAGGGTGGGAACGAGGGGCACGCGGAACTGACCCGGAGACGCCGACTCAAGTATCCGCCTGGGTGGCGTGCGGACATTTTCCGCTGACGCATCCGCCGGTGGCTACCCCGGGCGCGGAGCGCTACACTGAGCGGATGTCCTGCTTGGGCGGGTTCCCGTGAGCACCACCACCGGCGGCCAGTGGTTGGAGGGCGTATTCCGCGCGGCCGAGGCCTCGCACTGGTGCACTCGACCGTACTGCACCACCTGCGGGACTCGCGACTTCCGTCGTGCCTTCTGGTCGGGCGCAGCGTGGCAAGCTGGCGTGGCCACGCACGGCGCTGATCCAACGCAGCCCCGAGACTTCCCATCGGAGTTTTCCGTCGCCGAGTGCGAGAATATCCTGCAAGCCCTCATCGAAGGCTTGCGACTATTACCTGCGTCGCGCTGCGCCACCGACGGCTTCCGCACGATCATCTACGATATCGACCCACCGTTCCTCCGTTTCGGCACGCCGATCGATCTCGACGCGGAACTCGGCGACTCACCGGCGGGCAGGATGCTGGCACGGCTGCGCGCGCGCAGCGCACTGCGGCGCGAGCGGCAAGCCCAGCGTGAAGAGTTTAACAGTCCCGAGGCCGCAGCGGAGCGGCGCCGCCTCCGGATAGGACAGCGCGCGAGGGACCACGAAGCGCGCCAAGCCGAGACGCGGCGTCGGAACCTGCTGCGTGTCGATACCATCAATTCGCTGGCGGCGCAGTCGGTCCAAGAGCGGCTTTCTCGCTTTGCCACTGACCTCTCGCTGAACCTCGACAGCGTACCGATGTCCCTCATCCCCGCCCTGGATTCCGACGTCGATGGCATCGAGCCCGAAGTGGCCGCCGCGCTCATCGCCCGCATCGGCCGACGCCGCCGGGGGTGGGGGCGCCTGCGTCAACTGCTCCAGCGACTCATCGTTTCAGCGCCAGCCGCGCCGGCGTCAGGGCGGGGTCGGGGCACGACCACCGGGGGTGTCGCCCCGTGACCCGCGCCGAGCGTCCGGGAGGATGGCTGCTCCCGGCGCGCTGAACGGCGGCGACCGCTCCGCCTCGGGCGCTCGCTACGCGACGGGCAGCATCCGCGCGGCGAGAAAGCGGATGGCGGCGCCGCGCTCCTTGGGGGGACCGCGTGGGTGGCGACGACGCGGCGATCAGCGGCTCGGTGACGGGCGCGCCTTCGAGGCAGCCAAAGCCGTCAGCGGCGGCGGCGCCACGCACCGGCGACAGGAGGAGTCCGAGCACGCACCACACTCCGGGCAGCGGAACTCTCCTGCGGTCCCGGCGTTGCAGGGCTGAGCCCACAGGTCGCGCCCGAGCACCCGGTCGGGCCACTCCGCCGACGGCATGGCGCCGACGATCGCCGAGAGGTCCAGGCCGCTGTGGGGGGATAGCGCCCGGTAGCGGTGCCCGCACGAGGTACACGGGCGAAGCCCCCACTCGGTCTCGCCGAGCGGGCGGGGAAGCGGGTGCGCAGGGTCGTGGTGTTGGGCGGGAAGGAGTACGCGCTGGGGCCGCGGTGCGCCGGGTTCGACGGGTACAATCTGCACGCGAACGTGGCCTTCGCCGCGTCGGACCGAAAGGGCCTGGAGCGGCTGTGCCGGTACGTTCTCCGGCCACCGCTGGCGGTGGACCGGAT
>VGRQ01000563.1 GCA_016875315.1 Deltaproteobacteria bacterium
CAGCGGCCCGACACCGCGTCCGGTGTCATCTTCCTGATGCTCGAAGACGAGACGGGCACCGCCAACGTGGTGGTTTGGCCCAAGCTCTACAAGCGCCAGCGCACCACCATCCGCACCGAGCGATTGCTCCGCGTCCGGGGCGTGCTCCAGCGCATGGACGGGGCGATCAGCATCGTGGCCCGGCACGTTCGCCCGATGACGATCGGAGCCGACATCGTGGCCCGCAGTCGGGACTTTCACTAGATTAGGCCCATGGCCACCCTCTCCCGCTACCCCCTCGTCGCCCACCTCCGCGCCGAGCCCAACCAGTACATCCTCCACTTCAAGAACGGCGCCCTCGCGGCGCAAGGCGCCGGGCTCGCCTACTGGTTCTTGCCGCTCTCCGCCTCGGTCGCGCAGGTGCCGGTGGAAGACATCGAGACCACGTTCATGGTGGTGGAGCGCACCGCCGACTTCCAGGAGGTGAGCGTCCAGATCACGGTGCGCTACCGCTGCGAGAAGCCGGAAGAGGCGGCCAAGCGCGTGAACTTCGCCATCGAGCTGGCGCGGGGCACCTGGCAGGAGGAGCCCCTGCAGAAGCTCGCCAGCTTCTGGGCGCAGCGGGCCGCCGCCCCGGCGCGCGCCGTGCTCACCGGGATGACCGTGGCCGAGGCGGCGCAGTCGGGCGCCGAGGCGCTCGGCCGCAAGGTGGAGGCGGCCCTGCGTGCCGACGTCGAGATCACCGAGATGGGCTTGCTCACGGTGAGCGTACACGTGGTGCGCGTGGCGCCCACCGCCGAGGTGGAAAAGGCGCTGCAAACACCCACCCGCGAGGGGATCCAGACCAAGGCCGACGAGGCCACCTTCGCCCGCCGCGCGCTCGCGGTGGAGAAGGAGCGCGCCATCAAGGAAAACGAGCTCAACAACCAGATCGAGCTCGCCCGCAAGGAAGAGCAGCTCATCACGCAGGTGGGCGCCAACGCGCTCGCGCGGGTGCGTCACGAGGCGGAGACGGAGCGGGCCCGGGCGGAGGGGCAGGCCGTGCGCGACCGCATCGTCGCCGACTCCCAGGCGCACGCGGTGGAGTCGAAGGCGCGCGCCGAGGCGCAGGGCAAGCAGGCATTGTGGCAAGTCGACATCGACGCCGAGGCGCGTCGCCTGTCGCTCTACGAGAACCTGCCCGCCTCGGTGGGCGCGGTGCTCGCGGCACAGCAACTCGCAGGGAAGATCCAGTCGATCAACCACCTCAACGTGAGCCCCGACCTCCTCGGGAGCAGCTTTACCGAGATGCTGAGGCGAGTGGCCGACAAGTGAATCGTGACTTTCGCCTCGTCGTCGTCACCCGCAAGACGCCGCTCGATCACCTCGTGGCCCGCCACGGCACGGTAGGACAGGCCGAATTCTTCCTTCGTGGCCAGGGCCTCGAGATCGACGGCTTCAAGGCGATGGCCCTGGCTCAGGGGCTCGCGGTGGGGGTGGCGTTGTGTCAGTTCGACGCCGAGGTGCGCCGGGTACACATCGACCGCGACGAGCTCGACCGCTTCGTGTTCCACCCCGACGACGTGATCCTCGCCGTGGGGCAAGACGGGCTGGTGGCCAACGTGGCGAAGTACCTCGACGGGCATCCGGTGGTGGGCATCAACCCCGACCCGCGCCGCTACGACGGCGTGCTCTGCTCGCTCAGCGCCAAGCAAGCGGGCTTCGCGGTACGCTTCGCGCTCAGTGGCGAGGCGGCCGACCCTACCTTCGCCTTGGAAACGCGCACGCTCGTGGAAGCCCGACGCGGTGACGGCCTCGTGATCCGAGCCTTGAACGAGGTGTTCATCGGGCACAAGACCCACCAGTCGGCGGTGTACACCCTCACCGTGGGCGGCGCGTCGGAGCGGCAGTCCTCCTCCGGGGTGATCGTGTCGACGGGGACCGGTTGCACCGGCTGGGGTCGATCGATCGCCACCCAGCGCGGCCTGGACGACTTGCCCGCGATCGACGAGCCCTCCCTGGCCTGGTTCGCGCGCGAGCCCTTCCCCTCGGTTTCCACGGGATGCAACCTGAACTTCGGGCGTATCGGGCCGGGCGAGAGCCTGCGGCTGGTGTCGGAGATGGGCACCGGCGGCACCGCCTTCGGCGACGGCATCGAGGCCGACAACCTCGACCTCCCTTCCGGGCAATCGGTCGAGGTCACGGTGTGTAGTCGCCGCCTCGCCCTGGTGGGTGCGCGCGTTCGTCACCCCCCGCCGGCCCGTTAGTCCCCCGGCTCACCTCCCCGGAGACCCACGATGGCCGCCACCGGCCTCATTGCGCTGCTCGACGACATCGCCTCCATCGCCGACGACGTGGCCACGCTCACGGCGATGGCGGCCAAGAAGTCATCGGGGATCGTCACTGATGACATGGCGGTGACCGCCGAGCAGGCCGTGGGCATCAAGCGCGAGCGCGAGATCCCGGTGGTGCTTGCCGTCGCGCGCGGGTCCTTCTTCAACAAGGCCGTCATCCTCGCCCCCTCGGCCCTGGCGCTCAACGCCGTCGCGCCCTGGTCGATCACGCCCATCCTGATGCTCGGCGGTGCCTTCCTCGCCTACGAGGGGGCCGAGAAGGTGCTCCACAAGCTGCGCCCGCCCGATGGCGACGAGGACGACGACGGCACGCCCGACGCGGACGACCCGGTGGCCTTCGAGGCGTTGCGGGTGAAGGGCGCTATCCGCACCGACCTGGTGCTCTCCGCCGAGATCCTCGCGCTCACGCTGGGGCAGATCAAGGCCGAGCCCCTGGTCACCCAGGTGGGCGTGATGTACACCATGTCGGTGGTGATGACGGTGGGCGTGTATGGCATCGTCGCCGGCCTCATCAAGCTCGACGACCTCGGCGAGTACCTCGCCACCCGGGGCAAGAAACGCGCCTGGCTAGGGCGCTTCATCCTGCGCTTCGCGCCCACGCTGATGCACGCGATCTCCGTCATCGGCACCGCCGCGATGCTGGTGGTGGGCGGCGGCATCCTCGTGGAGGGCATCCCCGGGGCGCACCACGCGGTGGAGCACGTGCTGGAGGGCTTGCCGATGCACGGCCTGTTGATGGTGCTGGCGCAGTTCTTGTCCGGGCTTTTCGCCGGCGTCGCCATCATCGGGCTGCTCTCATGGTTCAAGGCAGTGAAAGCCCGGATTCGTCGCTAGGGACAAGCTTCCTCGTCCCACGCCTCGACGTTGTCGGTCTCGTCGCACTCGCGCGCGGCGCCCTCCACTTCCACGCGCAGCCCGTTGCTGCCGATGTCGCTCACGAGGATGGCGAACTCGATGGGCGCGGTGCGGTCGCCCGGCTCCAGGGGGGTGGCCAGCGTCTCGCTGCCAAGGAGGGTCTCGGAGGCGCCCGACACCGCGTAGAGGCTGACGGTCACCCCGGCCGGGGCGTAAACCAGCCCGGTGTTGTCGACGA
>VGRQ01000564.1 GCA_016875315.1 Deltaproteobacteria bacterium
GCGCGGCTGCGCCGACGCCCCCTCCGCGTCGCCCTCGGCGACCGATCCGAGCGGCCCTCCGGAGACTCCACTGGCCGACTATTTCCCCTACGAACGTCTTGACTGCTATCGGCTCGCGCGCGAAGTGGCGCTCTGGGTACGCGAGGCCAGGTTCCCTCCGCGCAGCGGCGATCTCCACGACCAGGCGGTGCGCGCGGCCACCTCCGCGGCGCTGAACATCGCGGAGGCCGCCTCCCGCGAGGGCGCGGCGAGCAAGCTGCACTTCAGAATCGCGCGCGGTTCCGCCGGCGAGGCCTGCGGGGCGCTGGACTTCTGCGGCGTCCCCGGCGCCGGCGAGCAGCAGGCGAAGCTCCGCCGCGTGGGCGCCATGCTCCGCCGGCTGGCGGCAGTAGCTAGGCCGGGCGGGCGGCGGCGCGCCCGCCCGCCCGGCGAGTCCGCTGAACTGTCAACACCCTCTTAGCTCTTGGCACGTCAACAGCCAAGTCTTAACCCTTAACCTCCGGCTCCTTCACGGCGAAAACGAGCTTCCGCCCGTCGCCGACCCCTCCCCGCCGCTACGGAATCGAGATGGTGTACGTGTCGTCGAGCATCACGTTGGGCCAGGGCCCGCTGTAGGTGCCGTCGTAGCAGGCGTTCTCGAAGTCCGAGCTGACGCAGATCTCCTTGTTCAGATCCTGGCTCTCGCCCGTCCCCCAGTGCAACGTGAGCGCCTGGATCTTCCCCTCGGTGGCGTTCTGGTCGACCGCGACGAGCCGGAGCACGTCGCCCGCCATGGCCTCGAAGGTGATGGGCGCGAGGTTGTCCTGGGTGTCGTTGTCGTCGTTGAAGAGCGTGCTGCCGTTGAGCTCGATGAGCAGGTCGTCATCCACGCCGAAGTAGTCGTAGATGGTGTCGCCGCCGGAGATGGTGTACTGCACCGGCTCCTCGTGGTCCCACACGGTGACGGTGACGTGGTCTTCGCCGGCGCAGCCCTCGCTGTCGAAACAGCGCAGCTCGAGGTCGATGGTGCCGATGGGCAGCTTCGAGGCGGTGGCCACGTCGCCCTCGCCGAACACGGTGGCGTCGGCCACCTTGTCGTTGTCGGCGAACCAGGCGCAGACGAGATTGGTGGGGTCTTCGTCGGCGTCGTAGACGACCCCGGTCATGGTGATGTTGCGATCGTCCATCAGGTACTCGCCCACGTCGGGCTCGGTGATCTCCACCACCGGGCACTCGTTCTCCGTGGGATCGTCCACGGTGTTGCCCTTGAGTGACACCGCCGCCGTGGGCTGCTCGGGGTCGTTCGACGTGAACCACAACTCGCCCGACCACTCGTTGGTGTCGGGGGGCGTGAAGGTGACGGCAACGGTGAAGGCCTTGCCGTTGCGCAGGGAGTAGGGCGTGGTCCAGTCCTCGGGCATCTCGGCGTCGTAGGCCTCGTCCTCGTTGCCGGCGTACACCGCGTTGGTGATGCGCAGGCTGCCAGAGCAACCCGCGCGCACCTGGAACTCCTTCGTGACGCTCTCGCCCGGCGTGACGGTGCCGAAGTACAGCAGCTCGGGGTCGATGTCGATGCAGGGCTTGGTGCCGGTGCCACCCACCGTCACCGGGAATCGTTCCTTGCCGGGCTGGTTGTTCAGGAGCGTGAGCGTGCCCCAGTCCTGCTCCTCGATGTCGGGCGTGTGCCGGATCACGAGATCGCCGGTCTCCCCCGACGACAGCTCGGTGGGGAAGGACATCACCTCCAGGTCGGGCGAGGAGCCCGTTTCCCACTCGGCCGACGTGATCTTCAGCGTGCCCATCCCGTCGTTGCGGACGGTGGCGGTCACCTCGGTGTACTCCTGGAGGACCGTCTCGCCGATGTCGATCGTGGAAGGTTCGACGACGATCTCGGGCTCGGCGAGGTTGAGCTCGTTCTCGGGATCGCAGCCGAACAGGAGGACGAGGGGGACGAGGGTGCGCACGGTGGCCGCGGTATATACGAGCCCGGCGTGCAGGAGCAAGCCCCAATCACCCTTTCCGGCCTGCGCGCCCAGCTCTGGGGCCGGGTACGAGAGGATCCGGGCGAGCTCGCCCTCGCCGCGCAGGCCCTGCTCGGCCGGGCCCCCGAGGCGGACGACTGGCCCGAGCTGCTCGACTTCGCGGCCACCGAGTGGGTGGGCCCCGGCGGGCGCGTGGCCCATGAGGACCTCGACCTCCCCGGCTGGATCGACGAGGTCCGTACCGGCCTGTGGACGGTCGATGGCTGGGACGGGGCCCTCGCCCTGCTCCGCGACTGCGCCACCGACGAGGAGATCGCGGTCCAGTGCCCCGGCGCCGAGCCCGACCTGCCGCGGCGCACCGTCCTGCGCGCGCGCGTCGTGCCCTGGGACGGCCACCTGCAGTTCTTCGGCGAACCCGCCCTCTTCGGCCAGCAGGGCGTGATCGGGCGGATGCAACTGGTCTCCGCGTGGCGCGACTCGCCGGAGCCCGCCACCTTGTCCCGGCAGCGCGAGCTACGCCGGGCCTTCGCGCTCCAGCGCGACCAGCACGCGGCCTTCGTCGCGCACTTCGGCGGCGACTTCGTGCGCGCGCCCGGGCTCGGGCAGGCGCTCAACGCCTTCCTCGACGACTACCTCTTCCGCCGCCCGAGCCCTCGTTTCGATGGCAAGACCCCCGCGGCAGCCGCGCGAGCACACATAGGTCGCGACCCGAGTCGCGTCGAGCTACGCCTCGGCGACGCCTTGTCCCAGTCCCCCACCGCCGCCGCCCTCTTCGACGCGACCGCGGGCTTCCTCGTGTTCGCGCACGCGCCCACTCGCGACGACGCGTGCCGACAGGTCGCGACGAGCTGCGGCGCCACGGCGCGGGTCTCCCCCTCGTGCCTGCCGTGTTTCGAGGAAGAAGATACAGCAGAACCGGCCTTCCGAGCGCCCTAGGCTTGCGGCAGCGCCTGTCCCGTTGTATTGACCAACCATGGCGAAAAGCACCGCCAGCCTGTCAGACGCCACCGATCGGCTCGTCGTGCGGAGCGCGATCACGGTGCGTTCCTCCATCGGCATGGGGGCTGGGTCGCTGCTGTGGATACAGGGCAGCCGCATGCTCGTCGAGGTCGACCACGATCTCCACGACGCCGTCGAGATCGAGCTGAAGGTCGACCTGTCGCCGGTGCCCGGCACCGCGCTCCTCACCGCCCGGGTGGAGCGAAGCGCCCCGGCCGCCACGCGCGAGATGGCTCGCTACCTGCTGGAGCTGGTCGAGGTGGCGCGGGACGATCGGCAGCGCTGGGGCACCTGGCTGGCAGCCAAGCTCGCGGGCGGCACCCTGAGCAACCTCAGCGACGTCAAGGAGCGAGGCGCGGGGCTCGACGCCGGCTACGTGCAGCAGGCCGAGCGCGAGCGCCGGGCTGCCGTGGAGCGGCTGAGCCGCGGCACCGCGAGC
>VGRQ01000565.1 GCA_016875315.1 Deltaproteobacteria bacterium
GAGCGCCGCCGCGCGCCGCAGCTCGCCGTCGTAGAACTCCTCGGCGTCGAGACGGCCGAGCGTCTGGCGCAGCGCCACGTCGGCCCGGGGTCGCACCAGCCGTGTCTCGTAGGCGGTGCCTGGTCCCACGGCCACGAACACCTTGTAGGGGTCGACGATGCGGTAGGCCACGGTCACGTCGACGCGCACCCGGTAGCCCTCGCTGGTCTGGATGTTGATCGAGGGGGCGTAGGCGGCCTCGGTGCTGGCCTGGAGCTGGTCGTCGTTGAACTCCAGCACCTGGAGGTTCTGCGGGAAGACGTGCAGCCGCTCGTAGCCGGGGACGACGAGGTGTACGCCGGGGCCGTAGATCTCGTCGTGGATGCCGGCGCCGCTGCCGACGATCACCTGCCGCACCGCGAGCTGCGAGGGCGACACGCTGGTGGTGACGCTGCCGAGCAGGCAGGAGGCGAGGCCGAAGCCGCCGACGAGCAGGATTCCCCACTTGAGCGGGCCGCCCGAGAAGCTCGACACCGTCACCCTGGGGCGGCTGGGGTCGCGTTTGAACCGGTCGAAGAAGCTCATCGCGGATCCTCGGGGGCGGGAAGTAGCTCGACCGCGTCTTGCACGCGGCCCATGTCGTCGACCAGCGACTGCAGCTCGTCGCGGTAGCCGCGTCGCGACCAGAAGGTGTGGATCTCGGGCCAGAAGAGCGCCACCAGCGGCATGACGATGAGGAGCGGCCACACGATCGGGAAACGGCGCTCGATCACCAGCGGCACGACGAAGGCGAGCAAGACGCCGAGCAGGCGCGGGGCGATCTGTCCCGCCATGAAGCGGAAGGGTCGCGACTCGCGGAGGTTCTGCTCCAGCGCGAGGCGGGTGTAGCGAGGCAGGAAGGTACGGAGTGCCTCTTCCTGGAGGCGATGGGCCTGCTGGTTGTCGCCGTAGGTGTCGCGACACTCGCGCGCCATCGCGGTGGCGCCCTCCTCCACGATGCGCGCGATCTCGGCACGAGCGGCCTCGTCGTTGCCCTGCCACGCCCCGCGGCTGGCCTCGAGGCGGCCGACCAGGGCGGCGGCCAGGGTGTCGAGGCGGAAGGAGGGCGGGGCCACGTGCCCCTCTATCCGCCGCGCACCCGCGCCTTCGCGCGGGCCACCGCCGTGTCGAGGTTGGTGCAGAAGGCCAGCCGGGGCGTTTCCTGGATGCCCGACTTCTCCAGCACCTTCTGCGGCTGTGCCTGCACGTCGCACAAGATGACGAAGGTGCCGGCGGCGTCGAGCACGTCGAGGGCGGACTCGAGGCCGACGAGCCCGGTGGCGTCCATGGCCGGCACGCCGTGCATGTCGAGGATGACCACGCGGGCCCGATCGGCCACGGTTTCCAGCGCACCCATGGCCTTCTGCGCCGCCCCGAAGAACAGGGGACCGGCGATCTCGTAGAGCACTACGCCCTCGGGGAGAGGCTCGCGCAGGGCGGCGTGTCGGCCCTCCACGACGCGGGCACCGGAAATCTCGGCCATGCGGCGCATGAACAACAACGCCGCGAGCATGATGCCGGTGGTGACGGCGATCACCATGTCGAAGAGCACGGTGAGGCCGAAACACGCCAGCAGCACGGTGACGTCGGACTTCGGCGCCACCCGCAGCACGTGGCGGAAGTGCTTGATGTCGCTCATGTTCCACGCCACCACCAGGAGCAGCGCCGCCAGCGCCGCCATCGGGAGGTACGACAACAGGGGCGCGAGCGACAACATCGCCACCGCCACGAAGATGCCGTGGGTGATCGCCGCCACCGGGGAACGACCGCCCGCGCGGATGTTGGTGGCGGTGCGGGCGATCGCGCCGGTCGACGCGAAGCCGCCGAGGAAGGGCGCGGCGATGTTGGATGCACCCTGGGCGAGCAGCTCCGCGTTCGGGTCGTGACGGGTGCCCACCATGCCGTCGGCCACCACGGCCGACAGCAAGGACTCGATCGCGCCGAGCATGGCGATCGCGAAGGCCGAGGGGAACAGCTCGCGCACCAGGGCGAAGTCCATCGTGAGCGCCGCGCCGTCGGCACCGGCGAAACTCCACGGCAACACCGGCACCGGCAGGCCCTGCGGGATGCCGCGACCGCCCTCGTGGCTGAAGCGGCTGCCGATGGTGGCCACGTCGACGCCCGAGGCGGCGGCGGCGACCGACGCGAGGCCGAGCGCGAGGAGCGGCGCCGGCACCCGCGTGGTGATGCGCGGCCAGTAGAGCAGCACGAAGAGGGTGAGCGCGCCGATGCCCAGGTCGGGCAGCGACAGGGTGGGCAGCGCCTGCGCGAGGGCGCCCACCCGCTCGATGTAGTGGTCGGGCATCGGCCCGGTGTCGAGCCCGAGGAAATCCTTGAGTTGCAAGGTGGCGATCACCATCCCGATGCCGGCGGTGAAGCCGGTGGTGACCGGGTGCGGGATCCACTGGATGAGCTGCCCCATGCGGGCGATGCCGAGGCCGATGAGGATGAAGCCTGCCATCATCGAGGCCACCAGCAAGCCACCGAGGCCATGCTCCGCGCAGATCGGGGCGAGGATCACCACGAAGGCCGCCGTTGGGCCGCTCACCTGCGTTCGGCTGCCGCCCAGCGCGGCGCTGAGGATGCCGGCGACGATCGCCGTGTAGAGCCCGTGCTGGGGGGGGGCGCCGCTCGCGATGCCCAGCGCCATCGACAGGGGAAGGGCCACCACGCCTACGACGAGCCCGGCCATCACGTCGTCGCGGAGCTTGGCGAGGCCGTAGCCCTCGGCCAGCGCCTCGCGGAGGGCCGCGGCGGGCCTTGCCCCCACGTCGAGGGTGGAGATCGTCGACTCGTAGCGTTGTCGAAGACGTTTCAGCATGTCAGCGTCCTTGATTCTATTGACATGTCAATAGAATCACACTCGACTCACTAAGTCAGGACGCGCCTGCCCGGTAGGGGATCTCTCGCCAGGCTGCCTCCAGCGCCGCGACGAGCGCCGCGCCGCCGCGCTCCACTCGCCCGGGCAAGTCGATCCGTCGCGACCACGGGCACCTCGCCGTCGCCACCTGCATGATGCGATCAGCGTGAACCAGGCAGTCTCCATGCACGTGATCGGGGCGCCCCTGCACCCGGAGATACGGGCACGGGGGCAAGAGGTGTACCAGCTCGCGCCCCGCCCACGGCGCGTCGTCGAAGGGCGACAGGTCGCGCCACTCGGGCATGTCGCGACCGGGCGGCACCAGCGAGAAGCGGTCCACCGGGCCCTCCACGTCGACGAACAACGCGATGCGCTCGGCGCCGATCTCGGCGATGGCGCGGGCCGCCGCCACGCAACCGCCCGACCAGGACATCACCACGGTGGGCACCCCCTCGGCGAGCCCGCGCTCGATGGCCCGCCGCGCGTCGGCCACGTGTACCGGGTTGCCGGGTGCCTT
>VGRQ01000566.1 GCA_016875315.1 Deltaproteobacteria bacterium
CATGCTCGGGGTGGGCACCAGCGCGCCCGGCGGGGGCATCCAGCTCGGCTTCGGCGCGAAGAAGGGCACGACTCCTCCCCGAGTTGACAGCGGAGCCCCTCGCCTCACCGACGAGGAGGAGCCGCACACCGCCCCCATGGCGGAGTCACCGAGCATCAAGCCCGCGGGCGACGACGCGCGCATCGCCGGCCTGCTCGACGACGCGATCACCGCCGCTGGGAAGGGCGACCTCAACCGCGCCATCCAGGCCTTCACCGACGTGCTCGACATGCGCCACGACCGCGCCGACGCGCACATCGGGCGCGGCCGGTGCTACCTCGAGCTGGGCGACTACAGCTCGGCGATGAGCGACTTCCAGCGCGCCGAAGACCTCCACCCCGAGCGCCCCGACGCGCACGTGGCCATGGGCGACCTGTACTTCGCGCGCAAGGAGTACCGGCGCGCCATCGAGTTCTACGACCAGGCCGTCGAGCTCGACGGCAGCCACGCCATGGCCCGCTGCCGCCGCGGCATCTCGCACTACTACCGGAAGAACTATCGCCAGGCCTTCCAGGACCTGCAGCGCGCCTACTCGCTCGATCCCGACATCCCGAACATCCGCAAGTACGTGCAGATGGCGGTCAAGAAGATGGAGCGGCCTGACTAGTTGGAGGGGAGGGCGGAAGCCCTCCCTTGCCGACTACGACGCGTACATCTGCACGCTCGCGCCGAATTCGTCGGCCATGTGCAGGGTGAACGCCAGGTCGGGGTGGCGCACCACCACGAAGCCGTCGGACAGGAGCGTCTGCTTCCAGTCCCGGCGGTGCTGGCCGGGACGGAAGAGCTGCTCGGTGGCCACGTGCTCGCCGTACTTCTGCATGTAGCGGTCGAGCCCTTCCAGGTGGCGAATCTTGCCCTGTCCCTGGGCGCGCTTGAAGATGATGGCCACGTTGTAGTCGCGCGTGACCTTGGCCTCGAAGCTCTTCCAGCACACCGCGCGGGCCCACTCGCGGAACAGGTCGATGTCTGAGCTGTAGTTCATCTGGTCGACCAGGTGCCCGCCCGCCGAGCGCGCCCCGATCTCGCCAAAGACCACCTCGCCGTTGGCCTTCCGGTACCACTCCATGTGGGTGAAGCCCGTGCCCATCTTCAGCGCTTTCAGCACGCCCATCCCAAGCTCGAGGCCCCCGCGCAGCTCGGGCTGGTCGGGATTGCGGAGCACCACCACCTGCGGTGACACCCACTCGTTGCTGCGCGCGACGAGCGGCCGCGGGCGGTACCAGGCCACGTTGTAGAAGGCCGGTCGCCCGTCGATGCACACGGTGTCGAAGGTGAACTCGTCGCCATCGACGAACTCCTCCACGCTCACCTCGCGCACGTGGCGCGTCTTGCCGAGCACCACCTCCAGCTCCTCGCGGCTGTTCACCCGGTAGGTGTCGGCGCTGCCGGCGCCTGCGATCGGCTTGACGATCACCGGGTAGCCGATGCGCTCGGCGGCGACGCGGATCTCGTCGGCGGTGTGCGCCCGGGTGTGGTGGGGCACGCGCAGCCCCGCGGCCTCGACCCGCTGCTTCATCAGCTCCTTGTCGCGAAAGCCCCTCGCCACGTCGAGCGACATGCCGGGCACGTCGAACACCTCGCGGAGATCGGCGGCCAGCTCGACGAAGGGCTCCCACAGGCACTCGATCCGGTCGAAGCGCACCCCGAAAGAACGCGCGGCAGCGAGGGTGGCCTCACGATCGAACAGCTTGGCGCTGCGATAGCCCGCCAGCGCCCGCTGCACCTTCGGCGACAGGCCCCCGGGGGGACCGTCGCCGATGGCGAAGACCCGGGCGCCCACCTCGGCGAGGCCGCGGGTGAAATCCTGCATCTCGGGGGGGTAGTTCGGGGCCAGGAACAGCACGTTCATGCCGCCGGCTTATCGCGGCGCTTGCGGGTCGCGGCGAACTCCGTCTACGGTCGTCACGGGTCAGGGAGGAGGCAACATGTCCCCTCTCCTCTTCGCCGTGCTCGCGCCGAGCGCGCATGCCTTCTGTGGCACCTACGTCGGCAGCGCCGACAGCACCGTCACCAACACCGACAGCCAGGTGGTGATCGTGCGGCAGGGCCGCACCACCGTGCTCACGCTGGCCAACGACTTCCAGGGCGACGCCTCGGAGTTCGGCCTGGTCATCCCGGTGCCGAGGACGGTGCAGGTCACCGACGTGTCGGTGGTCGATCGGGGTGTCATCGACGCCATCGACGCGTTCACCGCGCCGCGGCTGGTTTCCTACGACTGCAGCGACTTCGTGTACTACTGGGATGGCGACGAGTGGGTGGGCTACAACAGCGGTTCCTCCACCGGCTGCGGCGGGACGAGCACCAGCTACAGCGCCGAGTACAACGCCGCCGACGCGGGCGCAGCCGACACCGCGAGCGACCCGGCGGGCGCCTTCCTCGGCACCGTGGAGGCGGAGCGTTTCACCGCCGGCGAGTACGAGCTGGCGCTGGTCGACGCCGACGGGAGCACCGGCCTCGAGGCCTGGCTCGCGGGCAACGGTTTCGTGATGAACGAGGCCGCCGCGCCGCTGCTCGCCGAGGCCATCGACCAGCGCGCCAAGTTCCTCGTCGCCAGGGTGACCGGGGTCGACACCACCCAGCCCGACACCTGGTTGTCGCCGATCCAGATCCGCTACACCGCCGAGAACCTCGTCCTGCCGATCCGCCTCGGCGCCACCTCGTCGTCCGGCGTGCAAGACCTGCTGGTCTACGGCATCACCTCGTCGGCGGACGGGGCGCTCGCGGTGAGCAACTACCCCCAGGTGACCGTGGACGAGGAGTGCATCCTCGATGGCACCACCGGTGACGACTTCGGCGCGCAGTACGAGGCCCTCTACTCGGCCGAGCACGACGAGCAGGCCGGCGGCAAGGCCGGGTGGAGCATGGAGTACAACGCCTACAACGGCAAGTGCGACCCCTGTCCCGAGAGCGGCGGCACGCTCGACGAGGCCACGCTCACGACGCTCGGCTTCACCGGCGGCCTGTCGGACAGCGTGGTGACGCGCATCCACATGCGTGGCAGCCCGGAGACAATCACCGAGGACCTCGCGTTCTACACCTCGGGCTGGACCGGCTTCCAGCAACAGCGCTACATCCAGGCCGCCGACGAGATGTACGCCTACTACCCGGTGTGTAACGAGGGCATGGTCGAGGGCGCGGAGGGCTGCCCCGAGCCCGAGGGCGAGCCGGACGACGTGCCCGTGAGCACGGGGGACGACGACGACGAGGGCTCCTCGTCGAGCATCTGCGCCAGCGCCCTGGCCCTGCCCCTCGCCACCCTCCTTCTGGCGGCGGCGCGGCGGCGGCGGCGGTAACGACGCCCAGAAGCGCCACGGCTCCGGCGCGTCAGGCCCTGCGACGAATTGCCGCGAG
>VGRQ01000567.1 GCA_016875315.1 Deltaproteobacteria bacterium
AGCGCGGCGCGGATGCCCTCGGTCGCCGCGGCCTTGGCCTTGGAAACCGTGCCCTCGTCGAGGGCGGCAGGTGCCGGGGCCTCGCGCTTGGTGGCGCCGCCGTGCTTCTCGCGCAGCTGGACGATGGCGGCGCAGATGGTCTTGATCACGCCGTGGGCGAGGTCCATCGCGTCCATCATCACCGCCTCGGACACCTCCTTGCCGCCGCCCTCGACCATGCACACCGCGTCGGCGGTGCCGGCCACGACGATGTTGAGGTCGGCCTCGTCGATCTGAACCCGGGTGGGGTTGACGATGAGCTGCCCGCCGTGGCGGACCACGCGCACGCCGGCGCAGGGCTGCTTCAGCGGCGCGTCGGAGAGGAGCGCAGCAGCGGCGGCGCCGCAGATGCTGAGCACGTCGGTGTCGCAGTCGGTGTCGAAGGAGAGCACCGTGGCGATGATCTGGGTCTCGAAGCGCCAGGTCTTGGGGAACAGGGGCCGGATGGGACGGTCCATCAGGCGGCTGGCGAGCGTCTCGCGCTCGTTGCTCCGGCCCTCGCGCTTGAGGTAGCCGCCGGGGATGCGGCCGTAGCCGCCCACGCGGTCCATGTACTCGCAGGAGAGGGGGAGGAAGTCGAAACGGGCCGGGGTGGTGCCCGAGGTGCAGGTGACAAGGACGGCGCTGTCGGCCTGGCGGACGATGACGGCGCCGCCGGCCTGCTTGGCGTACTTGCCCGTCTCGATGGTGAGGGTACGGCCGCCGACGTCGACGGTGACAGATTGAATGTTCATGGAGTTTGCCTTGTGCCCCAGCCGGGGCGGATCCCGGGCGCACCTGCGCCCGTGGGGTTGCTGAAAGGCACTCCGCGCGCGGCCCGCGACCGTGAAAAACCGTGGGCCTGCTCGGATTGAGCGTTGCCCCGGAAGACCCGGAGGCGCTCAGCCCGCGAAGACCCGCGATGGCGGGACTCCCGTGGAGTGCGGGGGGTGAAAAGAACGCGGGGCGGGGTGTTTCCCCGCCCCGTTTGCTCTACCGGAGGCCCAGCTTCTTCACGAGCGCGTCGTGACGGGCGGAGTCGGTATTGCGGAGGTACTTGAGCAGGCGGCGGCGGTGACCGACGGCCTTCAGCAAGCCGCGACGACCGTGGTGGTCTTTCGCGTGCACCTTGAAGTGCTCGGTGAGCTCGTTGATCTTCGCCGTGAGCAGCGCCACCTGCACTTCCGTGCTGCCGGTGTCGCCCTCGTGGGTGCGATGGGTCGCGATGAGCTCTTCCTTGACTTTCTCGTGCAGGGCCATTTGAATCTACCTTTCCTCGGCACCGCCGCCGCCCGGGGATGGCCACCGCGGCGAGGCCCGGGATGGGCGTCGGCACGTGCCGGTGCGGGGCAGGAATCGAGGGGGCGGTGGCTATCCACCGGAGGGCGGGGAGTCAAGGACTCGCGACGCTGTTCCCGGCGTTAGTGCAGCGGCGTGGACCTCCCCGAGCCCGACCTGCGGCTGATGCCGATCGTGTCCAGCACGCCCGCGTGGGTAGTCATCGCCGAGTTGCCGGAGATGCCCCCGGGACCGGTCACCGACATGGTGGAGGACGGGGTGGCGGGCGTCCTCGTCCGCGGCGTGGCGGTGAGCTCGGGGTGGCGCGGCGCCGCCGTGGGCCTCGCCAGCGAGGCGGGCCGCCTGTGCTCGGCGCGCATCCTCGAGACGGCGGCGGGGACGATCGGCACCGGCTCCCGCCCCTACTTGCTGGGGGTGGTGGAGGGCTGCGCCGGGGCGCGGTGGGCGCGGCGGGAAACCGGGCCCCCTTTCGCGCCGGTGGCGGCGCGACCGGTGGCCGACGAGAACCTCGGCTACCTCGCCGTCGCGAGCTTCCGGGCCCTGCCCGCCTGGGAGAGCGTGCAGGCACGGTGGCTGTCTGCGGCCCAGCCGCTCGACAGCACCGAGTGGGACACCAGCGGCGGGGGCAGTCCGGAGGTGGCGCGCTTCGCGATGCCGGTGGGCGAGCGCGTGATCGTACACGCGGAGTCGGGCAACGCCTGCGAGGCTTTCCACGGCCAGGCCTCGGCCTCCTTCATGGCCGAGGGAGACTCGCCGCTGCGATTGCGCGTCGACGGCGAGGCGCCGCCCTTCGCGGCGGTGCTCCACGACCCGGCCACGGGCGGCTGGGCAAGTCGCGACACCAGCATCATCGGCGGGGTCGTCGTCATCGACATGCGCGACCGCGGCTGCTGAGCGCTACTCCACCTGCATCGGCACGAAGCGGAGCGAGCCTGCCGTCAGCGCGCTGAGCGCGATGTTGACGCCCTCGTAGTCATCGGGGTCGGCGTTGACCAGGCCGGCCACGCCCACCGCGTAGGCGCCCGGCTCGCGGAAGGCGCTCCCCGGGATCTCCACCTCGAGGGAGCCGGCGGCGTGCGTGAGGCGGTACAGCTCGGCGATATCGGTGGGCAGCGAATCGTAGGTGGTCTGGCCGTCGGCGAGGCGCACCACGGTGACCATCACGTTGTCGTAGTCCTGTCCCTCGAGGCTCACCCCGAGGCCATCGCCGGCCTCGATGGACTCGGGCAGGTCGATCGACGGCGCGCCGGGAGTCACCATGGCGAGGTGGTGGGTGCCATCGCGGTCCACGCGCAGCACGGTGTCGGCGGCAGGTGCCCACGGCAGGCCGTCTTCCGAGGTGGCCGCGAAGTTGCCGGCGCTCTCGGGCAGGAGCGCGAAGCCCTCGCCCTCGACCTCCAGCTCCACCGCCGCGTCGTCGATCGGCGAGTCCTCGAGTTGCTCCAGCGAGCTCGCGTCGGCGAGCATCACCCGGGCCGAGCTGCCGGCGCCCCAGCCGGAGTCGCCGAGGTCCATGCCCGCGGGCAGGGGCTCCACGCCGATGTACCAGGCTTGCACCACCATCGGGTTGGTGAGGTCTTCGAGGGTGTCGGCGATGGCGAAGAAGTCGGCGCAGCCGAGCAACAAGGCGAGGATCATGGGCTTCTGGGGCTCTCGCAACCCGGATCGGAAGCCCCCGCCCGCCGCTTGAGTCCTTACCCGCGCCGTGACAGGTCGGGACGGACGGCTGCCGTCCGGGCCTCGGCCTGCTCCTGCCGCCACCGCTCCACCTTGCCGTGGTCGCCGCCCAGCAAGACCTCGGGCACCGCCCAGCCGCGGTACTCGCGGGGCCGGGTGTAGTGGGGGTGCTCGAGCTGTCCCGAGGCGAAGGACTCGTCGCGAGTGGAGTACGCGTTACCCAGCACCCCGGGACGGAGGCGCACCACCGCGTCGACCACGGCGCAGGCCGCGATCTCGCCGCCGGTGAGCACGAAGTCGCCGATGCTCAGGGCCTCGTCGCACAGGTGCTCCCGCACGCGCCCGTCGATGCCCTCGTAGTGGCCGCACACCAGCACGAGGTGAGGC
>VGRQ01000568.1 GCA_016875315.1 Deltaproteobacteria bacterium
CGGCGCCGACAGCCTCGACGTGCTCCGGGTGGTGGAGGCCGAGCTGTGGATCTCGCCCCCCGACCCCGGGAATCTCCCCCGGGGCGAGCCCTGGGTGCTGGCCTCGCCCACCCACCTGATCACCGGTGAGGTCGAGGTGCGGCGCCTGCGCGCCGACGTGGAGGACAGCCGCTGGCAACGCAAACACTACGCCGCCGCGAAGGGCGCGGGCGGGGAGACGCGCCTCGCCGTGCTCGACATCCACGACGGCGGGCGGATCCTGCGGCTGGTGGAAGGGGCCTGCGAGCTGGCGACGGTGCAGCCCGGCAGCTCGCGCGTGGCCCTGAGGGCGCTGCTGGAGCGGCTCGCGTCGCGCTGGCCAGGGGCGAGGGTGGAGCCCCGCCGGGTGTGTACCGCGCAGCCCGTGCCCGGCGACAGCCTCCGGGAAGATGGCTGGGGCGCCTGGGAGGAGCACTCCCGCGCCGTGGCCCTGCTCAGTCGCTGAACACCTCGCGGGGCAGTCGCCCGCGCTGGAGCTTGCCGAGGGCGTTCTTCGGCAGGGCCTCCACGAAGGCGTAGCGGCGCGGACGCTTGAGGCCCGAGAGGTCCTGCGCTCGCGCTTCCAGGGCCGCGCGGAGTGCCGCCTCGGGCACGCTGCCGTCGGGCACCACCGCCGCCGCCACCACCTCGTTGAGGTCGGTGTCGGGCAGGCCGCAGCAGCCCACCTCGGCCACGCCCCTCACCGTGCCGAGCACGCGCTCCACCTCGGCCGGCGACACGTTGACGCCGCCGACGATGACGAGGTCTTTCTTGCGCCCGACGATGCGCAGGTAGCCCTTCTCGTCCCAGTCGCCGGCGTCGCCGGTGCGGAAGAAACCGTCGGCGGTGAAGGCCTTGTCGTCGCCGAGCGGCCAGTAGCCGGCGAAGACCGACTCGCCGCGCACCTGCACCTCGCCCTCCACGATGCGCACCTCGGTGCCGTCGAGCGGCGTACCCACCGTGCCCGCCCGGCGCTCGCCGTCGAAGGGGTTGCTGGCGATCATCACCGTTTCCGTCATCCCGTAGCGCTCCAGCAGCCGCTGGCCGATGGCGGCAAACACCGCGTCGGACAGCTCCGCCGGGAGGCCGTCGGACCCGCTGACCATGAGCTTGAAGCCCCGGAACAGCTCCGGGCGCGACTGCATCAGGGGCAGCCACCGCCGGTAGTAGGTGGGCACCCCGTAGAAGTGGCTAGCGGCCGGCGGATCCACCGGGTCGAAGCGGGCCGAGAGGGTACAGCGCGCGCCGCGGAGCAAACACCCGTGCAGCCCAAGCACCAGGCCGTGGGTGTGGAAGAGCGGCAGCGTGAGCCAGAGGTGATCGTCGGGACCGAGCTGCCAGCGGCGTTCCAGCGCGCGGAGGTTGCTCGTCCACATGTCCCAGGTCTGGGGCACGCCCTTGGGGCGGCCGGTGGTACCCGAGGTAAACAAGAGCGCGGTGGCGCCGTCTTCCGACCAGTCACCCTGTCGCTGGGCGAAGCCCACCTCGGTGGCGACCGCCTGGCCCTTGTAGAGCCCCGGCGTCCTGGTGATCACCAGCTGCGGCGCGCTGTCTTCGATGATGGGGGCCACCTCGGCCGCCTTGTAGTGGGCGTTGAGCGGCACGCGGATCGCCCCGAGCGCCATGCAGCCGAGGTGCGCGGCCAGGAGTTCCACGCTGTTCTCGAGCTGGATGCACACGCGATCGCCCGGCTGCACGTTGCGGATTCGCAGCCAACCGGCCGCCCGCTCGCCCATCTCGCGCAGGGCGCCAAAGCTGTAGTCGACGCCCTCCCAGGACAGCGCCACGCGCTCGGGCGGATGGTCGAGGAAGGCCTGCAAGAACTCGTGGCGCATACCGCCCGGCCTAACCGTGGACGGGCCGAGTCGGCGCGTGGGTTAGGCGCCGGTGCCGATGCCGAGGCCCTCGATCTTCCGTCGCCTCTTGCGTGCGTTGCTGCTCGCGCTCGGTCTCGTCGTCATCGCGTGCGTGCTCGCCGCCATCCCGGCGGGGCTGGTGGCGCGGCAGTGGGCCGCGGAGGCCGTGGCACTCGCCGACGCTCACGTGCGCTACGAGGTGGCCCACCCGGGCTGGAGTTTCCCCGCCCGCGTGGTCACCCGCACCACCCCGCTCACGTCGGCGCCGCGGCGGCTCCTGAGCGAAGCCAAGGCTCGCGGCTACGAGGAACACTGTCCCGAGCCCGGCCCGGGGCAGTTCTGCGCAAAGAACCAGTCTGTCGTTCCCAAGTCGGGTGATGCGCTGGAGCCCATCGAGCTCGGCTGGCTCATCGGTCCCGACGCGGAGGTGCGCTACCACCTGCCGATCACGGAGGCGCCGAAGCTCCTGCTCGACGCGATCATCGCGGCGGAAGACCGCGAGTTCCGCGAGCACCACGGGGTGAACATCCGCTCGATGGCGCGCGCCGCGCTCGCCAACGCGCAAGACGGCAACTACTCGCAAGGCGGTAGCACGCTCACCATGCAGGTGGTGCGCAACCTCAACCAGCGCAAGGAGAAGACCGTCGAGCGGAAGCTCCAGGAGATGGTGGCCGCCTGGGCGATCGACGATCACCTCGGAAAAGACGGCGTGCTCCAGGCCTACCTCGACACCCCCTACCTCGGGCAGCGAGGCAACCTGTCGATCTGCGGCTTCGAGGCGGCTTCTCTGCACTACTTCGGCCACTCGGCGCGCGAACTGTCGCTGGAAGAGGCCGCCACTCTGGCCGGCATCCTCCCCGCGCCCGGTCGCTTCGCGCCCGACCGTTTCCCCGACAAGGCCAAGGAGCGTCGCGACCGCGTGCTCGACGGCATGGCCGACGTGTTCGGCTACGACGTGGCCGCCGCCAGGGCCGCGCCGGTGGCCGTGGCCGAGCCCGAGCCCTTCCGCGAGCGTTACCCCGCCTTCCTCAGCGCCACGCGCGCCTACCTGGAGAGCACGCTCTCGCCGAGCGTGCTCTACGGCGCCGGGCTCACCATCGAGGTGGGCCTCGACGTACACGCGCAGGAAGAGGCCGAGGCGATGTTCCCCGCCAAGACCCGCTACTTCGAGGGTCTGGTGGGGCGCCGTCGCGACGAGCCGCTGCAAGCCGCCGGGGTGGTGCTCGACGTTGACACGGGCCTCGTGCGCGCCATCTATGGCGGCACCGACGCCACCAGCATCAGCTTCAATCGCGCCACGCAAGCCAAGCGACAGCCGGGCAGCGCCTTCAAGCCGCTGGTCTACGCCATGGCCTTCGAGCAGAAGAACGCCGGTGGCACGCCGAAGTTCACCTCGTCGAGCGCCGAGCCCAACAGCCCCCGCGACTTCAACACCCCGCAGGGCAAGTGGCGCCCCCGCAACGTGGGCGGCGAGTACACGGAAACCGCCTCGTTGGCGCA
>VGRQ01000569.1 GCA_016875315.1 Deltaproteobacteria bacterium
GCGCTCGGCAAGGCCTCGGTGTCGATCGTGAAGTGAACACTCGCGTGCGCGCTCTGCACCACCACCGGGGTGTCGGTGGCCACGATCAGCTCGGTGGCGGCGCGCACGCCGGCCACGAGCGGCAAGACGATGGGGAGCGGCTCCTGGCCCGCGAGCAGCTCGCCGGTCCCCCCGGCGAGGGCCTTGATGCCCACGCCCACCCGCGCCGGCACGCCATCGACGAGCACCAGCGGCACGGTGTCGCCGTCGCGGACGCGGCGTGGGGCCGATCCCACCGGCGCCGCCACCGTGACCCAGAGATCGTCGCGCGCCGCGTCGAGATCGACCGCCACCCGCAACTCCACGCCGCCGATGGTCGCCACCACCTCGGCGGCGCCGTCCACCCCGGGCGGTACCGGCACGCTCAGCCGCTCGGCCGGGCTCGACGGCAGTACCCGCGCCAGCGGCGCCCCGGCGGCATCGACGATCGTGACGCTCGACAGCGGATCGCTCGCCTCCACGAACACCGCACCCTCGCCCACCTCGGCGTGGAGCGATGGTGGGGAGGCGCAGGCGAGGAGGATCACCGGAAGAGCACTACTCGGTACTCGCCGTGCACGCCGCCCGCCTCGGCGTAGGGCACCTCGGCCACGGCGAGCACCCCGTCGCGACTGAGGGCCTGGCGGAAGAAGACCGGTCCCTCGGTGACACACGTGGCGAGCAGCCGCTCGTCGCCGGGGCGCTCGTCGCCGTCGAGGTCGAAGAGCAAGGCACCGTAGAGGTCGCGGCGGTCGTCGGTCGCCCGCTCGCCCGCGCCCACCACCAGCGTGTACCCGTCGTCGCCGAGCGACATGCCCTGCACCGCCCAGGGCCCGTTGAACGACCAGCGGGGAGCGCCGTCGAGGGTGGTGGCGTGGACCGTGTTCTCGCCCGGGTGCGGCGAGGGCGGGCGCAGCTCGGGCGCGGCCGCCCCCCACGGGATGTTGGTGCCCGAGGTGAGAAAGTAGGCGCCGTCGCCGCGGAGGAAGCCGTGGCCCACGCTCGCCGCCACCGGCACGTCGCCCACCATCACCGGCGCGCCCGGGCTGAGCGTGGCCTGCACCTCGCCGAGCCCGGTGCCCAGTACCACGCGGCCGTCGCCGAAGCCGAGGAGTATGCGGTCGCGCTCGATACCCACCGCGTTCCACAGGTAGGCCGTCTGGAAGTAGGGCAAGAGCGGCGGCACCACCATCGACGCCACCGGCGCGAGCGTGTCGAGGTCGAGGATGGCGACCCCTCCCACGGGCAGGTCGGCCGGGGCGGGGGCGTCGGCGCTGTGGGTGACGGGGACGAGCAGGCGGTTGCTGGCCTCGTGGATCGCCGGGTGGAGGAGTGTCACGGCGGCCGGCTCCGCGGGCCAGGTGGCGCGCGGCTGGCCGGCGGGGCTCACCCGGAGCAACTGGCCGCGATTCTGGCGCCGGCCGGACTCGTCGGGCCAGGAGTGCGCCACCGCCACGATGAGGTCGCCGCCCGCGAGCACCTGGAGCCCGTACACCCCGGGGAGCGTGTAAATGCCGTAGAGGTCTTCCCCGGCCGGCATCGGCGAGCCGCCCACGCGCTCGGCGAGCCGGATTGTCCACCGGTCGGCGAGGGTGGCGGGGTCGAGGGCGCGCAGCATCGCGTCGGGGCTCTGCTCGCCCGCGTAGACCGTGTCGCCGCTCGGCGACCAGGCCACGCGACGGGCCATGCCCTCGCCGAGCGCGCGTCGGGCGCTGACGCGCCCGGTGGCCACGTCGATCAACAGCACCTCGCCGAGGTAGGAACCCACGGCGAGCCGGCGGCCATCGGGGGAGAAGGCGAGGTCGGTGTCGGGAGAGGCTCCCCCAGCGGCCACGAGCCGCGACACGTCACCGAGCGGGAACCGGGCGAGGGGAACACACTCGGCGAGGCGAGGGGCGACTTGTCCCCCCGTGGTGGCGCCGGGGGTCCACGCCTCGGGACGGTAATGCCAGCCCCCGGCGAGCCCCTCGCCTGGCTCCAGCACGCCGCCTCTCACGAAGTGGAGTGACTCGGCGGGCAAGTCCGGGTCGGCGCAGGCGAGGATCAGTCCAACCATGGGGCGGAGTTCCAGTCGGTAGACGTGAAATCGTCACACGTGGCGGTGCTGGCGCTGAACTGCTCGGCGCGTGCCACGCAGGTGGCGTCGGTCTGTCCCTCGTGCCCGTCCACGGCCTCGATCTGCCGCCACTCGAAGGCCCAGGTGTCACAGGCATCGAGGAAGTCGTC
Organism: Deltaproteobacteria bacterium; assembly: GCA_016875315.1. Classification (GTDB taxonomy): domain Bacteria; phylum Myxococcota_A; class UBA796; order UBA796; family SXON01; genus SXON01. The sequence goes on from VGRQ01000569.1 coordinate 2,245, forward strand.
CTCGTCGGCGTAGCCGGCCGCCGTCCAGTCGGCGCCCCACTCGGCGAGGCAGCCGCCGTAGAGCGCGGCCCCCGCCTCGCACATGGCGAGGCAGGGGTCGGGCTGGGTGACGCAGGCGAGGAGCCAAAGCATCAGTAGAAGGCCACCGCCGAGGGGCTGAAGTCGAGGGTGTGCCAGCCGGAGGCGGTGAGGTCGGCGCAGGCCTGCGCGTCGATCACCGCGATGCCGCCGCTGGAGTCGGGGTTGGCGTAGTTGTAGCGCCCGAGCACCCACACCGTCGCGCCGTCGCCCACCGCCGACACGCTGGAGACGTAGCTGGTCGTCTGCATCACGGAGGCGACGGTCCCGTTGTCGTAGCAGTGCGCGGTAGTCACGTTGTCGGCGCTGGTGGTGAGCAGCACGCCGTGGGTGGCATCGACCATCGCCGCGCCGGCGAGGTCGCCCACCTCGGCGGACTCGCTCCACAGGGCGGCGGAGAGCCCCGCGCCCGGCGTGAAGCTGTACACCGCGCCGTCGCCCTCGACGTCGTACACGCCGGTGGTGACGAGCATGCCCACGCCCGGCCACTGCCGGATGCTGGGGTTGGGCTCGGCTGCCCAGCCCTGCGTGACGCTCATCGTGGCGCAGTCCACCTCGATGATCTTGCCGCCGTTGGCCACCCAGCGGTTGTCCTGGTCGAGCTGGTTGAGCGCGACGTAGAGCTTGCCGTCGGCCTCGACCATGCTGGAGGCCTCGGGGTAGCCGTCGCCGTCGTCGTAGGCGCTGATGTCGACGGTGCCGGCCGCCACGCCGGTGGACGGGTCGTACACGCCGATGTTCTTGCGGCCGTAGAGGGTGACGAAGAGCTTGCCCTCGCACTCGCGGGCCTCGTAGGGGTTCGACTTCGTGCCGGTGGACACCTCCCAGGTGGGCTCGCTCCAGGCGCCGGGCGTGTACTGGCGCACGTAGTCGCTGCCCCAGCGGCCCATCAGGTAGAGCTTGCCGTCGTCGGAGTCGAGGCCCACGTCGGTGGGGGAGGTGGTGAGGCTGTCGGCGATGCTCCAGTCGGCGAGGTTGACCGTGGCGAGGACGCCGGCCGAGTAATCGTCGGACACGGTGGCCACCAGCGCCATCGTGG
>VGRQ01000570.1 GCA_016875315.1 Deltaproteobacteria bacterium
CCGTGGCGGCCCAGAGCGCCCCGCCCGCGCCCCCCGCCGCCGTGGCGGAGGCAAGCCCCGCGCCGGCGTCGAAGCCCTCGGCGGCGAAGGCGTCGACCAAGAGCCGCGTCGCGATGGCCGACGAGGCCGACGACGCCATGGGTTCCACGGGCGGGGGGGTGCTCTACGGCTTCGCCCCGACCGGCGGCGACGCCGGGGGGGCTACCGCGTCGACGACCTCGGCCCCCAAGGCCGAGAAGAAGAAGGACGCCGCCCCCGCGAAGGAACCGGCGCGCGCCGAGGCCCCCCGCGAGGAGGAGCAGGCCGAGGGCATGGCGAAGCTCGGCAGCGCCGACGGCGATCAGCCCGCCGACCGCGAGATGACGGCTGAGCGCCGGGACCGCGGCGCCGCGGCCCAGCCCGTGGCCGACAAGTACGCCCACCTCGACTTCGGCGCCGTGACCTACCTGTCCAACGACGACTCGATGTCGCTCGCCTCGGCGCAGCGCCTGTTGTGGGCGGTGCAGAAGCGCGGGCCCGTGAAGACCTCCGAGGTTCGCCCCCACGAGTTCCTCAACTACTTCAGCTTCGACACCGCCGACGTGCAGCGGGGCGACACCTTCAGCGTGAGGGCCTCGGCCGAAGAGATCGGCGACGGCAAGCTCACGATGGCCTTCGCGGTCAAGGGCGCCACGCCGCCGCGGCAACCCCTCGACCTGACGATTGTGCTCGACCGCTCCGGCTCGATGAGCGCCGAGGGCCGCATGGACTACCTCAAGCGCGGCCTCGACAAGATGACCGGCCAGCTCCAGCGCGGCGACCGGGTCGACGTGGTGCTGTTCGACGACAAGATCTGCACGCCGCTGGAAGACTACGTTGTGGGTCGCGACGACCCCTCGCTGCTCACCAGCGTGATCAGCCAGCTCCAGCCGCGCGGCTCCACCGATCTCGACGCCGGCCTGCGCGAGGGCTACCGCATCGCCAACGCCCGCCCCGACGACGACGACCGCAACCGTCGCATGCTCCTCATCTCCGACGCTCTGCTCAACACCGGCGAGATCGATCCCGACGTGGTGAGCGAGGTGGGCAAGGCCTACGACAAGGCCGGCATCCGCCTCTCCGCCGTGGGCGTGGGCCGCGAGTTCAACGACAAGGTGCTCGACATGCTCAGCGAGAAGGGCAAGGGCGCCTACGTGTACCTGGGCTCCGAGGCGGTGGTCGACCGTATCTTCGGCCCGGGCTTCGACAGCCTGACGCAGACCATCGCCCACGACGTGCACTTCGCCCTCGACCTGCCCGACTCGCTCGCCATCGAGCGCTTCTACGGCGAGGAGTCCTCCACGGTGAAGGCCGACGTGCAGCCCATCGACTACTACGCCGGCACCACGCAGCTGTTCCTCCAGGACCTCGCGATGCGCGACGGGCGCCCGGTGACCGGCGACCCCGTCACCCTCACCGTGGAGTGGACCGACCCGGCGAGCGGCAAGGCCCGGACCCAGACCTTCCGCAGCACCGTGGGCAAGCTGCTCGCCGCCGACAGCCGCAACCTGCACAAGGGACAGGCGCTCATGGCCTGGACCGACCTCATCCTCGAGCGCTCGCTCGGTGGCAGCCCCTGCGGCGCCCCCTACCAGGCCTGGGAGGAGCGCGTGCAGGACCTCGGCGAAGACGCCGAGATCGCCTGGCTCGACGGCCTCACCGCGCCGCTCTGCGGCCAGTCACCCGCGAGCACCAAGGTGGTGGCCCGTCGCGGCGTGCCCTACAAGGTGAAGGTGGACAGCGACCAGGTCATCGCCGAGGTGGGCATCGCCTGCGGTCGCGACCGTGACAGCGCCTCGCTGTCCGGAAACGTGGCGCGCTTCGAGGCCACCCCGGGGGCCTGCCAGCTCGTGCTCTACGGCAACGTGCCGATGTACGCGAGCGTGGACGTGCCCGCCGAGGGCGGCGACGTGCGCTGCGTGGTGCGCGGCGGCCGCATCTCGTGTAGCTAACGACGACGCGACGACGACGGCGGGACCCCCGGCGCGAGGGGGTCTTGCCCGTTGTGGAAGGGCGTGGGAAACACGCCCAGCTCGTAGGTGTAGGGCGCCACCTGGCTCAGGGTGAAACGACGCCAGGCCTCGGCGGCCGGGTCCTTGCCGGAGAGCACGAAGGCCACCACCGAGGTGGGGGGACCGTCCACCAGCCCGTCGACCGTGTGGTCGAGGTAGGGCCGGGCGCGGTCTTCCACGCGGATGCTCAGGTTCTTCCCGCCCTCGGCCACGGCGCCGAGTTTCTTCACGAGGGCGTCCATCGACACGCCCTTCTGCATTGCCGCCGCGAGAGATTCGCTCATTGCCGGTAAACCTCCATGCCGTCGTCGTGTTCGCCACCCCGGCTGGCACTGCCGGGGCTCGTTTCCGGGCCCACCCACACCTGGCCGGCCTCGTCTTTCACCGCGTAGGTGGCGCGCTTGCGCTCGGGGTCGGTGATGCAGGCGCCGGTGGTGAAGTCGTATTGCCAGTCGTGGTACGGGCAACGCACACACTTGCCCTCGATCGTCCCCTCGCCGATGGGACCATCCTCGTGGGCGCAGGCATTGTCGATGGCGTAGAGCTGGCCCCCGTGGCGGAAGACCGCCACGTTGATCCCGGAGATAGCCGGGTGGGCGTAGGTGCCGGGCTTGCCCTCGCGGACCGCCGTCGACGCGCAGACCGCGTGGAACTCCGCGGTCGCGACCGGAGACGAGCTGGCGACCGTGGGGGCGACCGGAGTCGCGACCGGAGACGGGCTCGCCACCGGGGCCGGGGCAGCCGGGGGCGACGCCGGGCGTGGCGCCTCGCGGCCGAGGAGGGCCTTGGCCTTGGCCTTGAGCGCGTCCCTCAGGCCCATGCTTACTCCGCCCACTCCGGCGCCGGGGGCGCGCGCCAGGCCAGGTCGAGCGCCTCGGTGGCGGCCCACAGCATCAGGAAGACCAGCGCGGCCTGCGCCGGCTCCACCTGTGCCTCGTGCTCCTTGCGCTCCTCGCGCTCGAAGAGGGCGTGCAGCGCCTCGTCGAGGATGTGGGGCTGCGCCCGGTCGGCCACCTCGCGCACCCGCGCGGGGAAGCCATCGTCGCCGGGCAGCAACTGCTTGGCGTGCTTGCCAATCTTCCGGGTGGCAGCGTCGATCTCGGCAGCGCCCACCTTGTCCAGGCGGCCGCCGCCCCGGTCGAAGAGCCGGATGATGACCGCGAGCAGGTAGAGCGACACGTCGCCCGCCTGCCCTTCCATCGCGGGCACGTTGGCCTTGAAGAAACGCGCGAGCCGCGACTGCCCCTCGAGGAGGCGGCGGGCCTGGCCGGCAAACACATTGGCGTCGTTGGCACAGTCTTCCGACCAGCGGTGCACGACGTCGCGAGGG
>VGRQ01000571.1 GCA_016875315.1 Deltaproteobacteria bacterium
CCGCGGCGCCGACTACCCGCTCCCCGCCGGCGGGGGCGCGGCGCCGCTGGGGACAACCGAGGGCGAGGTGGGCATCTGGGCCGGGCCCGCGTACGCGGCCTGGACCGGGCACTATGCGGGTCGCGATACCGACGTGGCCGTCACCCTCTCGCGCGTGCTGCCCGCCGCCGTGGACTGGCCCGCGCCGGGCGCGCTGTTCCCGGGCGGCGGCCTCGTCCTCGCGAGTCTCGCCGCCGAGGCGGCCCCCGACGCCGACCACGGCCGGTACAGTCGCGACCTGTACCACGCACTCTACGCCCAGGGTTACGGCGCCGCCGTGGTGATCGCCGACGGCGAGCTGCCGGTCCACAGCCGCGACCCGCACGATCGCGTCGAGGTGCAACTCGGCTCCCGGGCCGGGGGCGACACCTGGGCCTGGCCCTACTCGTCGAGTACGAAGCGCGCGGGCCACGGCGCCAGCGACGTGGTGGGCTTCGGCGCGCTCGATCGCATGGCGCTGGTGCGCGGCGGGTCGTCTACCGATCGCTACACCATCGTCACGCCGGCCTGGGTGGCGGCGGCCCTCGCCGAGGCCGAGCCCTGGGCCTGGTCGCCGCGTCCCGACGCGATCTGGCTCGATCACGCCGCCGACATCGATGTCTACGCGCAGCTCCTCGACCTCTGGCTCGACATCGCGCCGGTGGGGCCGGCCACCTGGGTTCGCTACCTCGGCGCCCCGGGCGACGTGGCCTACGAGGCCGGCCTGCGCGAACGACAACACGCGGCCGGGAACGGGCCCTACGTGGCGCTCGCCGTCGACGAGTCCGAGGGCGGCGATCCCCTCCCCGCGCGGCTGCGTATCGACGTGGCCGCGCCCGGGTGGATGGGCCTCGACTCGGTGTCGCTGGTGACGAGCGAGGGCACCGAGCGCCACGCCGTCCCCCGGAGTGGCTACCTCGTCGTGCCCGCGCCCCGCGCGCACTGGGCATTCGCCCGCGTCGACGGTGCCTGCGCCGATCCCGGCTGTGGCGAGGCCGCCTGGGCGGTCACGCCGCCCGTCTGGCTCGATCCGCCCGGCTAGGCTGGCGGTGATGCTCATCGCCCTCTCGCTGGCCCTCGCGGCGCCCGCTGCCCTCGACCTCGCCGCCGCGCGGAATGCCAACCTCGCGGGCAAGGGCGCCAAGCTGGCGAGCTTTCCCGTGCTCGAAGGCCTCGCCTTTCCCGACGCCGCCGCCACGAAGGACGCGGTGGCCCTGCGTTCCGGGGCCACCCCGAAGGCGCCGAAGCGGGTGGACGTGGCGGCAGACGGCACCGCCGAGCGCCTGTTCCTCGTCGCCACCTTCGACGGCACGCTCCCCCTCGGCACGCCCGCGCTGCGCGTACACTTCGACTACGCCACGGGGAAAGACGCCTACGTCGACCTGCGCGCAGGCGACGAGATCTTCTCGCTCCAGGGCGGCGGCAGCTCCGGCGCCGCGCGCGCGCTCCCGGCCGGCGAGGGGCGGGCGCTGTCGCTGGTGGCGGTGGAGAACCCGCGCCCCGGCGAGGTGCTGGCGCAGGTGGGCTTCGAGGCCCGCGGCACGGCGATGCCCGCCTACATCGTGGTGGCGGCGCTCGGCGGGGAGTTGCCTGCTTTCCCTCGCCCGGTGGTCGATGCCGCGCCCCCGGCCTTTCCCTTCCCCCTCGCCCTCGGGAGCAAGGCGCCGCCGGTGCCCAGCGGGTGGGCCGTCCCGCCGGGGGTGCGGGCGCGGGGCAAGGTGCGCATCGAGGACGGGCACCTGGCTTACGCCGACGGGAGTCGCGCGCGTTTCTGGGGCATCAACCTGCTCAACGAGGCTTGCTACCCCGCCCACGAGGTGGCCGACCAGCTGGCCGCCCAGCTCGCTGCCAGCGGTTTCAACCTCGTGCGGCTCCACCACTGCGACAGCGACCGCGCCGGCGGCGTGCGCAGCGACCGCAAGCCCGGCGAAGACCCGCTGTCGCCCGAGATGATGGACCGTCTTGACTATTTCGTGTCGCGACTCGGCGACGCGGGGGTCTACGCCTACATGGAGGTGGCCACCAACCGGGCCTTCGCAGCGGTCGACGGTGTCAACAACCCCGGTCCCGACGTGCCCAACGGGCACAAGCTGCTCCCGATGTTCGAGGACGACTGGCGCGCCGCCTACCTCGACTGGGCGCGGCGCTGGCTCGGCCGCACCAACCCCTACACCGGGCTGCGCTACGTCGACGATCCCGCCGTGGCCGTGGTGGAGCTGGCCAACGAGCACAGCATCCTCGCCGCGTGGATGGCGGGCAACCTCGAGCGCCTCCCAGCGGTCCACCGCGCCGCGCTCGACGCCCGCTGGAACGAGTTCCTTCGCGGTCGCCACGCCGACGACGCCGCGATCGTCGCCGCCTGGACCGGCAGCGTGAACCCGGGGCTGCGACCCGGCGAGTCCCTCGGCACCGTGTCGCGACAGCCCTCCGGCCAGGGCACCTTCTCGGCCTGGCCGCAGGGGCGCGTGGCCGACCTCTACGACTTCTACGCCGGCCTCGACGCGGCCTTCTACGACGCCGTGGCGCGCGAGGTGCGCGGCCTCGGCTACCAGGGCCCGCTCATCGCCAACGTCACCTTCGGGCAGCCCACCTTGGCGCGCGTGGCGGGCCCGCACGGGATCGTCGACACCCACTTCCAGTGGGACGACGGCAGCGCGCAGATCCGCGACGAGTCGGTGCTCGGCGCGCCGCGCTCGCAGAACCTGCTCGACCGCTTCCGCGAGGCGCAGGTCGGCCGCCCCTTCTCGGTGTCGGAGCTGAGCCACGGATTCCCCAACGGCCACGCCCACGAGGCGCCCTTGTTCTGGGCGGCGATGGCCTCGGTGCAAGACTGGGACAGCATCGCGTGGCTCGACTACGCCAACGGGCCGGTGGACCGCGAGCACGGGCCGGTGACCGGCCCCTTCGACCTGCGTTTCTCCGGCGACCGCTGGGCCCACATGGCGCTGGCGAGCGGCCTCTTCCGCAGCGGCACCATCGCGCCCGCCACGGGACGGCTGGTGACCTGGCGGAGCCCCGAGTTGCTCAAGGCCGAGGTGGTCCAGGGCAAGAAGACCGAGGTGATCCAGAATCGCGACGTGCGCTTCCTGCTCGGCCACCTCGTGCGCGACAGCTACGACGACGCGGCGGAGGCGTCGTCGCCCGGTACCCCCGGCGCCCAGGTGGGCTGGTGGGTCGACGCCGGGCGCATGGTGATCGCCACGCCGCAGTTCGACGCCGTCCTCGGCGATCATCCCCTGAAGTTCCGCGCTGGCAAGGGCGAGGGGGCTGGTCCCGTGTCGGCCCCGCACCTCGACCCCCAGCTCGAGGGTCCCGCCGCAGTGAGCCT
>VGRQ01000572.1 GCA_016875315.1 Deltaproteobacteria bacterium
ACTCCCCCGTCGCCCCGGCCGGCCGAGCAGCCCGCTGAGCCGGCGCGCGCTGGTGATGGCGGCGCGCGAGGTGTTTGCCACCGAGGGCTTCGCCGGGGCCACGCTCGACGCGATCGCCGGGCGGCTGGGCATCCGGAAGCCCTCGCTCCTGCACCACTTCCCATCGAAGGATGCGCTCTACGCCGAGGCGGTGGCCACCCTGCTCGAGGAACTCGCGATGGTGTTCGCCACCGCGCTGGGCCCCGGCCCCTTCCCGCAGCGCCTCGACGCGCTGAGCGAGGCGCTCACGCGCTACCTCGCCGGCCACCCCGAGGCAGCCGCGTTGCTGCTGCGGGAACTCGGCGGCCCCCGCGTGGGCCCGCCGGGTGCCGAGGCCGCCGTCAACCTCCTGCGGGCCTCTTCCTCCTTCCTCGAGTCCGCGATGGACACGGGTGACATCCCCCGCCGCGACCCGGCCCAGCTCACGATGTCGGTGGTCGGCCTGCACCTCGTCTGGTTCGCCGTGCCCGCCGTCACCAGCCAGGTCGCGGCGACCGACCCCCACGACCCCGCCAGCGTGGAGCGCCGCGTGGCCGCGGTCACCGCGCAGGTGCGCGCCATCTGCGGCCTCCCCTCCCCCTCGGACTAGTTCCGGAGTCGAACATGCTCACCCTCGCTCTCCTGGCCTGCTTCACCCGCCCCCCCGCCGAGTTGTCCAAGGACGCGACGCCGGGCGAAGGCCACGACAGCGGGGGCACCGACAGCGACGCCATCGACACCGCCGAGGACCCCGAGGACAGCGGCGACTCCCGCAACACCGAGCTGCTGTCTCCCAGCGTCAACATCCGCTCCCCGGCCGACGGCGCCGAGGTGGAGAATCCCGTCACCTTCGAGGTGGTCGTCGACGACGTGGCCTACGCCGTGCTCGACGCCGACGGCTACGAGCTCGCCCGGGTGGAGGACATGGGCAAGAGCAGCGTGGAGTACAGCTTCTCGGGCACCGGCTATCCGCGGGTGATCACGCTCACCGGCTACGACCAGAGCGGCAACGCCACCACCACCGAGAGCATCACCATCGAGGTGAGGGCCGAGGGCGTGAGCCTCGACGTGCCCTACTTCTACCAGTACGACAACGCCAACGAGCCAGGTTCTACCTGCGGCGTCACCTCGGCGGCGATGCTCGTGGACTACTGGAACCCCGGGAGCGTCACCCCGGACTCCCTCTACCGCGCCTACGGCAAGGCCCAGGGCCAGTCGCCCGACGCGCTCGCGGCTCTGTACCGTTCCGAGGGCCTGTACTCGGACTACACCTACGGCGGCACCCGCGCCGAGATCCGTGCCCACCTCGACGCAGGCCGCCCGGTGGTGGTCCACGGTTACTGGACGGGCGCGGGCCACGTGACGGTGATCGTCGGCTACACCGACACCGACTGGATCGTGAACGACCCCGCCGGCGACTGGTACACCTGCTACGGCTGCGGCGAGGCCGACCACATCGAGTACCCCATCGGCGGCGGGTGGGACGACGAGATGAGCTGGGACGGCGACGTGTGGTACTCCACCGCCGGCGACAAGGCCTTCTAGACTGCCGGTCCAGGAGTCCGTCGCGAGCTCGCCGCTCGTCTTGCTCGCGCGCGTCGCGGGCACGGCGGACTAGACTCGCCCGGCGATGTTCTTCCTCGTTGCCTGCACCCCCGCCCCGCTCGACACCGCCGACACCGCCGTGGATCCCGGCCCGGTCGAGCCCCTCTTCAGTTTCGTGGTCTTCGCCGACCCGCACGTGACGGCGGACGACGAGCACGCCGAGCGCCTGCGCACCGCCGTGGCGTGGGTCAACGACAACGCCGAGGCCGAGGACATCGAGCTGGTGTTCATCGTCGGCGACATCGGCTGGGGCGACATCGGGGTAGACCTCGCCAGCGAGCTGCTCGGCGGGCTCTCGGTGCCCTGGGTGCCGGTGCTGGGCGACAACGAGGTGCAGTACGGCTCGGAGGAACGCTTCGACGAGGTGTTCTCGGTGCAGTACGCCGCGCTCGCCGAGCGGTTCCCGGGCTTCGACCGCGCCGGCACGCCGGTGGACAACCCCGACTACGGCACCCAGAGCTGGTTCCAGGACTTCAGCTTCGACCACGCCGGCCTTCACCTCGTCGGTCTCGACTGGAACTCCCGCCACATCGGCGGCATCGAGGGCGAGATGGCCGACCTGCACGACTTCGAGGGCGGCAGCTGGCAGTGGCTGGCGGGCGACCTCGAGGCACACGGCGAGGGCGCCGCCGACTCGGTGGTGTTCTTCTCCCACCACCCCATGCACCTGAGCCCCGGGGCCTTCGACCTCGCCGAGATCGACCTGCTCGACGGCCTGCTCGCCGCCTACGACGACGCGGTGTACGCCAACTTCGCCGGGCACTACCATGTCACCGGCGACGAGGCCGACCCGGCCCGTCCCATCGAGGTTCACGTCACCGACGCCATCTGGGACGACACGCTCACGCTGCGGCTCGTAGAAGTTGCTGGCAACGGGCAGAGCACCGTGTACAGTCACGCGCTCCTCGAGCTGCCCTTCGACTAGCCGCGAACGCGGCCCCTTGACGCCAACCCGCAACGAAATAGCGAGCCGCCCATGCGCCTCATCGTCTCCCTCAGCATCCTCGCCATCATCGGTTGTACCGGCATTATCCCCGAGGAACCCTCCGAGAAGGACACGTCGGAGAACAACGGCGGCGGCGGGAGCGGCAACGACCGCGACGGCGACGGCACCCCCGACGCGACCGACTGCGACCCGGACGACCCCAACACCAACCCCGACGCCAAGGAAGTTTGCAACGGCTTCGACGACGACTGCGACGGGGAAACCGACGAGGGCTTCGACTCCACCTGGTACAAGGACGCCGACAACGACGGCTACGGCGCGGGCGAGGCCAAGACAGCCTGCGAGCAGCCCGAGGGCTACGTCGAGCAGAACGGCGACTGCGACGACGGCGACAAGAAGTACAACCCCGGCGCCGACGAGGAGTGTACCGACGAGAAGGACTACAACTGCGACGGCAGCGTGGCCTATGAAGACAACGACAACGACGGCTGGGCCGCCTGCGAGGACTGCAACGACGACGACAAGTCGGTACACACGTCCACCGCCGAGACCTGCAACAACAAGGACGACGACTGCGACGGCAAGGTCGACGACAACGCCAGCGACTGCGTCGACATGTACGAGGACAACGACGGCGACGGCTACGGCGGCGACCGCGAGGTGTGCGGCTGCGAGGGCACCGACGGCTACTCCACCCGCACCGGCGACTGCGACGACGACGACGCGGCGGTGAGCCCCGGCGTGCGGG
>VGRQ01000573.1 GCA_016875315.1 Deltaproteobacteria bacterium
CGCCTCGGTCGAGGCGCCCGGCGCCGCGTCGCTGGGAACGGTCACCCGCAGCGGCAGGGGACGGAAGCGGTCCATGCGCACCACGCGCACGTCGACGGCCGCCACGAAGTCGGCGTCGCGCGCGAGGTAGTCGCGGCCCAGGGCCACGCAGGCCTCGAGCGCGGGGCGGTCGCTGTGTACGAGGCTCGAGCTGTCGAAGGCGAGGATCTGCCCGAGCTGCACGAGGGTGCGCAGCCGCGCGGCATCGCCCACCACCCCCTCCGGGAAGCGCTCGTCCACCAGCCAGAGGGCCACAAACGCGTGCCCCTTCACCAGCACCAGGAGCGGCGCGAGGCCCATCTGCTCGAGGCAGGCGGCGACCAGGAGGCTGATGTCGAGACAGTTCCCCATGCCGTCGGCGAGGATCATGTCGGGAAGCCGCACTTTCTGTCCCACCGCCTCGAAGCTCGCCGGCACGCCGACGTAGCTCAGGCCCAGTCCCCGGATCGCCGCGATCAAGGCTTCGAGTTGTTGCACGACTCGCCGGGGCGAGCGCGCCTGGTAGCCCGCGATCGCGGCGTCGCCGTGGGCCTCGGCGAGCCGGTCGCGGGTGGCCCGCAAGAGCTGCGACACGACGGGGTGATTCGGCAGCACGAAGCTCGCCAGCAGGGCAGGGGGCGCGCGCAGGCCGGGCCACTCGTTGAAGGCGAGCACCTCCACCGGCGACTCGCCCTGCGCCAGGACCTCGGTGCCGCGGCGGATCGCCCAGCACAGCTCGGCGTGCTCGGCCTCGCCGACCGAGCGCAGCTTGCCGGGAGGCAGCGTGATCTCGATGGCCGCGAGCTCGAGGTCCTCGCCCGGCGCCACGGGGTCGAGGGGCACCACGCTGGGGTCGCCGAGGTCGGGCTCCAGCGCGGCCTCCAGCACCAGCCCCACCAGCGGCCCGGTACCGAGGTTTCGCAGCCGGAAGCTGGTCACCAGGGGCACGCCCGCCTGTTCCAGCGCGAAGTTCAGCGTCGGCGCCACGCCGAGCGTCGCCTCCACCGGCCCGCTCACGCGCCCGGCCTCCGGATCACCACCACCCGCCCCACGAGCGAGGGCTCGACCGGCAGGTCGCCGGGCTCGGCGAGGTCGATGCGGCGCCCCACGCCCTGGACCACCCTGATCGCGCCCCCCACGCGCACGAACCCCTTGGTACGCACGCCGCGGTGGGCCTCGAGCCAGCCGAGCATCGCGGGCTCGTCGAGTCCCTCGGGGGCCCGAAGCTCGGCGGAGGTCCAGTCGGCGTGGTGGTGCGCGTGGTCGTGTGCGTGGTCGTCGCTGGCCTCGCGCGCCGCGCGCGGCCCCGCGGGGTAGAGCAGGTCAACTGATACATCACCATGTATCACTTCGATGATCGTCACGTCAGGAACGAGCTTCTGGATTCGTTCATACGCTTTCTGTCGCGTCGGAGCGTCGACCAGGTCGAGCTTGCTCAGGAGCACCAGGTCGGCGCTCTGCACCTGCTCCTCGAACAGGGCGTCCGGCTCGTCCCAGCGCTCGGCATCCACCACCACCACGCAGGCCTCGTCGCCCACCCAGTCTCTCACGGGCGGGCGGTAGAGGTGGAGCTGGGTGTCGAAGGGCAGCGCCAGGCCGCTGCACTCGATGACGATGCGGTCGGGGTCGGCCGTGGCGCGCAGGTCTTCCAGGGTGTCGACCAGGGCGTCGGAGAGCGAGCAGCACACGCAGCCGCCGGCCAGCTCCACCATGCGGGTGCCACCGGCGCCGATGAGCGCGGCATCGATGCCGAGCTCGCCAAACTCGTTGGAGATCACCGCCATGCGCACGCCGCGAGCCTGCGCGTCGGCGAGGAGGCGGCGCACGAGCGTGGTTTTCCCACTCCCGAGAAACCCTCCCACCACGAGCACCGGAACCTGCCGGTTCATGTGGACGACGTGACCCCGAAGTAGTTGGCCACCGCCCGGTCCCAGGCCTCGGGGGTGGCGAGCGCCTCGGTCTGCATGTACTTGGCGTGGTCGACCAGTTGCTGCACCAGATCGCGGGCATGGCAGAAACGCATGGGACGGCTGCGGTAGTGGCGATCGAGAAGGTAGGCCACCGAGCCGGGGGGCAGCCCCACGTTCATGGCGGTGGCCAGCCGCGTGACCATCTGCGCGAACTCGTCGCGCGTGGGGTCGGGTACCTTCACCTTGTAGGGAATGCGGCGGAGGAAGGCCTCGTCCACCAGCGTGGCCGGGTCGATGTTCGTGGAGAACACGAGGAGCGGGTCGAAGGGCGCGGGGATCTTGCGACCGTCGGGGAGTCGGAGGTAGTCTACCCGGCGTTCGAGGGGGAAGATCCAGCGGTTGAGCAGGGTGAGAGGCTCGATGCGCTGCCGGCCGAAGTCGTCGATCACCAGCGTGCCGCCGTTGGCCTTGAGTTGGAGCGGGGCCTCGCACACTCCCGAGGCGGGGTTGCGCTGGATCTCGAGCATGTCGAGGGTGAGCTCGCCGCCGGCGATCACCGTGGGGCGATGGATCCGCACCCAGCGGCGATCCGGGCGCTCCAGGATCGACAGGGTCTTGGCCTGCGCCTGGCTCGGCACGTGAGTGGCGGGGTCGTAGAGCTTCACGATGTGCCCGTCGACCAGCAGCGTGATCGGGATCCAGATGGAATCGCCGAAGCTGCGGGTGACGCGCTCGGCGATGCTGGTCTTGCCGTTGCCGGGCTCGCCGTAGAGGAACAGGGCGCGACCGGAGGCGATGGCGGGACCGAGCGCGTCGATGAGGCGCTGGCCGAGGATCAGGTCGTCGAAGGCGCGGGCGAGGTCGTCGCGCGTGGGGCGCAGGTTGGCGAGGGTCTGGGCCTGGACGCCCTTGACGTACTGCGCGAAGGGCACCGGGGCCGGGCCGACGTAGGTGGAGAGCTTGCGATGCTCGATCGCCGCGTTGCGGCCGCTGTCGGTGAGCTCCCAGATGAAGTCGCCGATCTGTGTGCTGCCCCGCTGCTGCACCAGTTTCTGCGCCTTGAGCTGGTCGAGCAGGTCTTTCAGCAGGGTGGAGGGGAAGGCGAGTTCCTGGGCGATCTGTCGGCCCTGGAGCGCGCCCTCGCGCGCGAGGAGCCGCAGCACGATCTGCTCGACGAGGGCAGTCTCGAGGCCCGCTTCTTCCCAGGTCTTGGGTTCGCGGGGGAGGAAGCCGGCGCTGGGGAGCGCCTCGACGCGCGGCGCAGGACCGATCCGAATCGCCGGGGTGTCGCTGTCGAAATCGGGTGGGTCGGAGGCCATCGAGACCGGGTATAACGGCCGGCCCTGGAGCGTCGATGTCACCGGTAC
>VGRQ01000574.1 GCA_016875315.1 Deltaproteobacteria bacterium
CACGACGGCCGAGGAGAACTTGCTGGCCGCGGCCTTCGCCTTGTCGATGTACTGGCGGTGCTGCTCGTACTTCGCGGCCAGAGCGTTCAGGGTGTTCAGCAGTTCGGCCTTGTCCATGGCGGGGAGCTCCGGGGAAGCGCGTTGTAGAAAAACGAGGGGCCCTTGTCAACCGATCTGCGGGGAGCGCGGTGGTGGGGCGCGAACCGGCCCCGCTTATCCGGCGGGGCCAACTCGCGCCCACCCCGTTGCTGCAAGGCGTTCATCTACACGTACCCGTCGCCCACCTTGTTGGGATCGGCCCAGTTGTCGAAGCGCGTGTACTGGCCCTCGAAGATGAGCTTCACCGTGTCGGTGGGCCCGGCGCGGTTCTTGGCGATGATGATCTCGGCCAGGCCCTTGTCGGGGCTGTCCTTGTTGTAGAAGTCGTCGCGGTAAATAAACAGGATGATATCGGCATCTTGCTCGATCGCGCCTGACTCTCGGAGGTCGGAGGGCAGCGGCCGCTTGTCGGTGCGTGACTCCACGCCGCGGTTGAGCTGCGAGAGCGCGATGACCGGCACCTCCAGCTCCTTCGCGAGTACCTTCAGGCCGCGGGAGATGGTGGAGATCGCGTTCTCGCGCGACTCCTTGGAGCCTCCGGAGCCCGACATGAGCTGGAGGTAGTCGACGACGATGAGCCCGAGGCCGCGGCGCTTGGCCCAGAGCCGCCGCGCCTTGCTGCGCAGCTGCATGATCGTCACCCCGGGGCTGTCGTCGATCTCGATGGGCAGGGCGTGCAGTTCCTCGGCGGCGGTGGCCAGCTTCGACCAGTCGCGACCCTGCAGGATGCCGGTCCGCACCGAGCGCATGTCAACCTCCGCGTGGGAGCACAACATGCGCGTCGCGATCTCCTGTCGCGACATCTCCAGCGTGAAGATACCGACGGCGCCGCTGCGCGCGGCGTTGAGCGCGATGTTGAGTGCGAAGGCCGACTTGCCCATGCCGGGTCGAGCCGCGAGCACCACCAGCTGTCCCGGCGCGAGGCCCGTCAGCTTGGTGTCGAGGTCGCAGAAGCCGGTGGGGAGGCCCACCACGTGTCCCGGCGCCTTGGCGCGCTCCTGGATCGCCTTGAACTCGTCGTCGATCACCTCGGAGAGCGGGTGCCAGTCCTCGCGCCCGCTGAGCTGCGTCACGCCGAAGATCGTCTTCTCCGCATCGTCCATCAGGGCGGGCAGGTCTTTCGGGTCGTTTTTGACCGCCTCCGCGATCTGCTGGGCGGCGTCGACGAGCCGGCGGCGCAGGCTCGCGTCGCGCACCCGCTCCGCGTAGACGCCCAGGTTCTCCACCGAGGGACAGGCGTTCGGCAACTGCGTGACGTAGGCGATGCCGTCGAAGTCGTCGGCCTCGCGGCGCGCGATCTCGTCGACCACCGATACGATCTCGGCCTTCTGCCCCTGCTCTTGCATCTGGAGCATGAGCTTGAAGAGGTTCTGGTGGGGCGGCCGGCTGAAACTCTCGGGCGCCACCCGCTCGGCCACGTCCATCAGTTGCGACGGGTCGAGCAACAACCCGCCCAGCAACGCCCGCTCGACTTCCCACGCGGCCTTACTCATGCGCCCAGCTCATCGGGGCGGCCTATCCCCTCCCCTCGCCGGGGGTACAGGGACAAGCCGCGGCAGAGCCTGTGCAGAGCTTGTGGAGTCGAAACTACCCGCGGATGACGTAGACTTTCACCGAGGCATCGACGCCACGGAGCACCTTGACGGGCACCTGGAACACGCCGATGTTGCGGATCGGCTCCTCGAGGACGACCGACTTCTTGTCCACCTCGATGCCCGCCGCGGCGAGCGCGTCGGCGATGTCGTGGTTGGTGACCGAGCCGAAGAGCTTGTCGCCCTCGCCGGCCTGGCGCTTGATCGACACCGCCGTCTTGCTGATCTTGTCGGCAGTTTCCTTGGCGGCGGCGAGCAGCTTGGCCTGCTTGGCGGCGGCGATGCGCTGCTGGTGCTGCAGGCGGCGCACGTTGCGCTCGTCGGCGAGCACCGCGAGCTTGCGGGGGAGGAGGAAGTTGCGGCCGAAGCCGTCGGCTACTTCCTTGACGTCGCCGGTGGAGCCGAGGTTGTCGACGTCCTGCTGGAGAATGACCTTCATGGGAGCTCCAAATTCGTGGGGTTCGTGCTACTCGTCGAGGGCGTCGCCGAGATCGCCGTCTTCTTCCTCGGCCTCGGCGCGGTAGCGTGCCTCGGCTTCTTCCTCGGCCTTGAGCGCGGCCATGCGCTCGATGCGCATGCGCTTGCGCTCCTCGGCGAGGACGCGGCGGGTCTCGGGCTCCACGTCGTCCTCGATCTTGACGGTGAGGAAACGAAGGAGGTTGTCCTCGAGGCGGAGGTTGCGCTCGACCTCGTTGATGATCGGCGAGGGACCACAGTAGTTCAGGTAGATGTAGTGCCCCTTCTGGTGACGGTTGATGAGGTAGGCGAGCTTGCGCTTGCCCCAGTCTTCCGTCACGAGCATGGTGCCGCCGGCGCCCTTGACGACGCCCTCGATCTTCTCGGTGATCTTGTTCATCTGGTCGTCCGTGAGATCGGGCCGGGCGACGTAAGTGGTCTCGTACTCGTTGAGGATGGTCATGCGTGCTCCACGCGGATGGTGAGTTGGGGCGGAGGCGCCCCGTGGAGTCAAGCGGCTCGGTCGGGCCGGGCCGCGTTGAAACGGTTCATGGTGGGTTCGATCCCGCTCTGGATCACGCTCTCGACGGCGTCGGCGGCGGTCTCGATCATGGTCGAGACCTCGGCCTCCTCGGCGGGAGCGAAGGGAGCGAGGACGTGGTCGGCAGGGTCCCACTCCGGGGGCGGGCGCCCGACGCCGAGGCGAACGCGCACGGTGTCGGGGCCGCAGGCCCGGGTGATGTCCTTGATGCCGTTGTGGCCGGCGGCCCCCCCGCCCACGCGGACGCGCAGGCGCCCGACGGGGAGGTCCATGTCGTCGTGGACGACGAGCACGTCGGCGAGGGCCACCTTGTAGTAGCCCTGCAAGGAAACGACTGGCTGTCCCGACAGGTTCATGTACTGCTGGGGCTTCACCAGGACCGCCTTCTTGCCGCCGATGGTCGCGTCGCCCACGAGGGCGCCGAACTGCTTCTTCTCGATGGTGGTGCCATGGCGCTCCGCGAGACGCTCCACCACGCGGAACCCGACATTGTGCCGGGTCCGCGCGTATTTCGCGCCGGGGTTGCCGAGGCCCACCACGAGGAACATCGGTGCCTACTTCTTGGCCGGCGCGGCAGGCTTGGCGGCGGCGGCAGGCGCGGCGGC
>VGRQ01000575.1 GCA_016875315.1 Deltaproteobacteria bacterium
GACCGGCACCGAGCCGTCGGTCTTGGAGATGAGCTGCACGCGGTCGAGCTCCAGCACGCCCGTCGACAACACGAAGCGGAAACACACCTCGCCCTGCGTGGCGCCCGCCGGCACCGGCACCCGCCCCTCCATGTCCACCCAGCCAGCCGTGGGCTCGCGCACGTTCTGCACCAGCGTGTACATCAGCCCCGGCGGCGACACGAGGTTGCCCTTGGCGTCGCGCGTGCGGAGCTCCATGTTCATCCCCATCCACGACCCGCCTCCCGGCGTGATCTCCGGCACCTTCAGCCGCGCGCGCACGACGGCCTGCGGACCGAGCGGCGCCGACTGGGTACACATGAGCGCGTCGCCCGCCTGGCGCACCGTGAGCTTGGCGCCCTGCACCCCGTCGCTGAGCGCGCCCGTCACCGCCTCGGCGTTGGCCCCGGGCGGCACGATGAAGAACATGCCCTCCGGCGCGCCGTTGAGGCCGCCGCCGGCGTTGAGCTCCAGCTCGCGAATCGTCCCCTGGAAGCCGGACTGCGCCAGCGCCGTCGCCAAGAGGAGCGCGATCATTCGATGTACCCGAGCTGGCGGAGCAGCTCCGTCTGCTCGTCGGTGAGCTCCTTCGGCTTCTCGACCGGGTACTTCGCCCCCAACCCCTTGGCGTGGACGAAGCGCGCGTCGGCGAGCGCGCGGAGCCGCGCCACGTCGGCCGGTCGCGACGAGGCGAGGTTCGTCTTCTCCCCGGGGTCGGCCTTCAGATCGTAGAGCTTGTCGGCGCCGTCGCCGAGCAGGAGCTTGAGCCCCGCCGGGTCGATCACCGTGCGCATGTTGATGTACTCGCTGTACACGAAGTCGCTGTGGCCCGTGCCGCCGGCCATGCCGCTGGCGAAACTCTGGCCCATCCACGACGCGCCCTTCTTCACCCCGGCGAGGTCGGCGAGGGTGGGCGTCACGTCGATGATCTGCGCGTAGCCTTTCATGCGACCCGCCTTGATCCCCGGCCCGCGCATCACCACCGGCACGTGGATGTTCTCCTGGTACAGGTGACCGTGGAAGATGTTCTGGTGCTCGTAGAAGGCCTCGCCGTGGTCGGCCAGCACCACGATGATGGTGTTCTTGCCGATGCCCGCCGCGTCGAGCTCGCCGATGAGCCGCCCGAACTGGCTGTCCCAGTACTCCACCTCGGCGTCGTAGAGCGCCCGCAGGTAGTTCCAGTCGTCGGGGCTGGGCCCCGTGTTCTTCTTGACCGCGTCTTCAATCTCCACGTGCGCGCCCGAGAAAGCACCGCCGTAGCTGCCCTTGTACTTGGAGTACCAGGGCTCGGGCGCCTTGTAGGGGCTGTGTGCGTCCATGTAGTGCACGTAGGCCATGAAGGGCTTGCCCGACTTGCCCTGCTCCTTGAGCCAGGGGATGGCCGCGTCGTTGAGCTGTTGGGCGGAGTGGCCCCAGGCCTGGTCGGTGCCGCCGACGATCTCGTACTTGTCGAAGCCCTGCGAGAAACCTCGCGAGGCGTCGATGACGGTGCTCTTGATGAAGGCGCCGGTGGTGTAGCCGCCAGCCTTGAACGACTCCGCCAGCGTGTCGTGCAAGAGCGACATCGTGTCCATCTCGACGCGGTCTTTCACCTGGAAGCGCAGGGTGCGGTGGGCCTGCGGGTCGACCCCGGTGAACAGCGAGGCCACGCTGGGGACGGTCCAGGCGTTCTGGGAGATCACGTTGTCCCACACCACGCCGGCCGACGCGAACTTGTCAAGGTTGGGCGTGGTCTTGCGCTTGGTGTAGCCATAGGGGCCCAGCACGTCGGCGCGCTGGGCGTCGAGCAGCATGACGATCACGTTGGGCTTGGTGGCCGCCTCGGCGGGCGGAGCCTCGGCGAGACAGCCACCGAGCAGGATCAGGGCGGCGAGGACGAGCAGGCGAGCCATCGAGCGAACCTCAGGGGTCGTTACGAGCCACGACCCTACCCAGACCGGTGGGCGGCGGCAATCGCGGGGCGAACCCAGCGACGCCTACTTGTAGTCCGCGGCCTCGAGGCCCAGCGCTTTCATTCGCGAGAACAAGGTGCGACGGGTGATGCCGGCCGCGGCGGCGGTGTTGATGAGGTGGCCACGGTGTCGCGAGAGCAGCTTGTGAAGGTAGGCGCGCTCCACCTGCGTGGTCACCCGGTCGGTGAGCTGGGGCAGCGTCACGTTGTCGTCGATGAACATGCCGGTGGGCTCGGCGTCGGCGGGGCCCTGCGCGCGCAGCTCGGGGGGCAGGTCTTCCACCCGCAGGTCGCGACCGTTACTCTGGATCACCCAGCGCTCGCACAGCGCGCGGAGCTGCCTCACGTTGCCCGGCCAGCGGTAGCGCAGCACCGCCTCCATCGCCTCCGGCGTGACCGTGGGCGGCGGCATCTCGTACTCGCTCGCGGCGTCTTGCAGGAAGTGCTTCGTGAGCAAGGGGATGTCTTCCGGGCGCTCGCGCAATGGCGGCAGCGTGACCGGGAACACGTTGAGCCGGTAGAACAAGTCCTCGCGGAACTTGCCCTCTTTCACCGCCTGGTCGAGGTTGACGTTGGTCGCGGCGATGATGCGCACGTCCACGTCGATGAGATCGTGCCCGCCCACCCGGCGAAAGCGCATCTCCTCGAGCACGCGCAGCAAGTTCACCTGCACCGAGAGCGAGGTTTCCCCCAGCTCGTCGAGGAACAGGCTGCCCCCGTCGGCCATCTCGAACACGCCCTGCCGTCGCCCGGCGGCCCCGGTGAACGAGCCTTTCTCGTGCCCGAACAGCTCCGACTCCAGCAAGGTCTCGGTGAAAGCCCCGCAGTTGACCGCGATTAGGTTTCGCTCGCGACGGCGACTGCGCTCGTGGATCGCGCGCGCCACCAGCTCCTTGCCGGTGCCCGTTTCCCCGCGCACCAGCACGGTGGCGTCGGTGCCGGCCACGGCGCGGATCGCGTCGAACACCCGGATCATGCGCGGGCTCATCGACAACAGGTGGGTGAAACCCCAGCGATCGCGGGCTTCTTTCTGCGCCTGCGCGAGCTGCCGCGAGGAACGGGCCTCCGAGAGTGCGCGCACCACCTTCTCGCTCAACAGCCCCGGCGACACCGGGCGACCGAGGTAGTCGACGGCGCCCGCGCGGAGCGCCTGCACCGCCCCTTCCACCGTGGGATGGGCGGCGATCACGATGACCGGCACCCCCGGCTGGCGATGCCGCACCGCCTCCAGGAGCCGCAGCCCGGGGAGGTCGGCGGTGTCGAGCGCGGCGATCACCACGTCGGGCCGCACGTCGGGCAGCAAGGCGAGGCCCGCCTGC
>VGRQ01000576.1 GCA_016875315.1 Deltaproteobacteria bacterium
CATGCCGTCGTATCGGCGCCCGAGGCCTGCACGACCTGCAGGCTGCCGGTGGCCGTGTCGAGCGTGATCGCCGGGGCCCCGGTCGTGGCCAGGGTCCAGATGCCGCCCGTGTTCTGGGGCAGGTCGTAGGGGAGCCAGGTGCGCTCCCAGCCCGCGTGGTCGTGGGGCTTCGACATCTCCGACCGGGGAGGGAGGCACACCGTCGAGTAGCCGCCGACGTAGGCCGCGCAGAGGCTGTCGTCGGCGGTGCCCGGGGAGGCGTCGAAGTTGTGGACGATGACCTGGCGCCCGCCCTGGGCGCAGCCGGTGAGCTGCGAGGGGTGCGTCGAGGCATCCTGCCCGTTCCACCAGGTACCCCCCCAGCCCGGCGCCGACCCGCCCCCCGGCGTCGACCACGTGAGGCCGCCGTCCTGCGAGCGCGCGATGTACCCCTCGCGGAGGGCGCCGCCGCCGGCGAGGTGATCGAGCCCGGCGGCGAAGAGCACGCCGTCCTGGTCGCACCAGAGCGCGAGGCGGCCCGCCGAGACGGCGGTGCCGGTCACCTGGCCCCAGCGCATGGGGTTGGAGGTGTGCTGGGCCAGGATGGCCTCCGCCGACGACAGCGGCGTGTAGGCGCTGCTGATGGCCCGGACGTAGGGCACCAGCTCGGTCGGCGCGCCCGCGTCCTGCCGGAGGTAGCCGACGACGAAGGTCTCGTTGCGGACGGCGATGTCGACGTGCGCGCCCTGCGACTCCTCGTCGGCGCCCGCCCAGGTGTCCACCAGGGAGAAGCGCGCGCCGAGGTCGCTCGACGCCCACTGGAGCAGGATGTCGTCGACCGCGAGCGAGGTGTCGGTCACCCAGGCCACGAGCAGGACCTGCCCATTGGCGTGGGCAACGCGGAGTTTCCGGGGCGTGTACACGGTGGTGTCGAGCGCCGAGACGAGGCAGGCGCGCTGGCCCTGCGTCCAGGTGGCGCCCCGGTCGTCGCTGTACCACATCCTTACTTGCGACTCCCCGGTCGCCTCGACGAGGAAGAAGCACAGCACGCGGCCGGATGGCAGCTGCAGCAGGGTGGGATGGGCGTCGGCCGCGTAGGCCACCCCGTGGTCGTAGATGCCGCTCTCGGTCCAGATCCCGGTCGAGGGGTCGCGAGACCAGGCGCGCACGTAGCGGGAGGTCTTGGTGACGGCGACGAGGATCGCGCCGTCGTCGAGCGTGATCGCGTGGGGGTTTCGCCACTTGCCCGCCGTCGTGGTGTACTCGAGGGCCTCCCACCCCGCGATCGCCAGCGCGCCCTCCCAGCCCCGCCAGCGCGTGCTCGCGTCGGCCTCGTTCTTCCAGGCGTGTGTCGCCCGGCCTGCCTCCGGGCCGGGCATGCCCGCGCCGAGGCAGCGGAGGCGGATCGACGAGGACGCGGCCTGGTCGCCCGAGGCGTCGAGGACCATGTCGGTGTCCTGCTGCGCCTCGGGCACGCCCGGGCGCGGCCCCGCCTGCGTGAGCGTGGAGAGCGAGCTCGACCAGGCAGCCCAGTCGATCCTCGGGTCGGGGACGAGGAGCGCGCGGTAGCTGGCGCGCGAGATGTCGTCGGCCATCAGCTGCGCTCCTCGCGGTGTCCCACCCGCTTGCCCGCGCGGAAGGCCTGGCCGAGGGGGCCGAGCGAGCGCAGGTTGTCGCGGATGAAGCGGTTAAACGACTGGTGGCGGTAGTGCGTCTCGGCCACCACGCGCACCACGGGCGACGCCGGCGCGGCCTGCCGGGCGAGGTCCTCCCGCGACTGGGACGCCGCAAAGTAGTCACCCGGGGCCAGCTGCACGGAGCCGCCGCCGGTCCCCATGCGCGAGACGCCCGGGGTGTCGCTGAACCGGGGCTGCTCCTGCCGGATCTTCGCCTGCTCCACCAGGCCGAGCCCGGTCACGACCGCCGCCTGGATGATGCCGAGCGGCCCGCCCTGGGCGAGCGCCGCCGTCGCGGCCAGGTAGGTATTGATTGCGGCCTCGGCCGAGGCAAAGCCCTTCGACCACTTGAAGGTCTCGGCGGCCGCCGCCCGGTCGCTCTCGGACTGGCTCTCGGCCTCGGTGGCGAGGAGCTCGGACAGCTGGGCCGCGGTGGAGCTCGCGAACGACGCCGCCTCGAGGGTGTTCGCGCGGCGGTGCTCCGCCGCCGCGTCGTCGTAGCGAGTCTCGGTCGCCGCGCGGAGCCGCGCGTATCGCTCGGTGATCGCCGCCTTTGCCCGCTCGTTGTCCTCGTGGCTGGCGAGCTCCTCGCGCTCGGCGGCGAGCAGGTCCTCCAGCGCCGCCTCGCGCTCGGCCTGCACGCGCTCGAGGCCGTCGAGCTGGGCCACGCTGGCGTCGCGGGCGGCCCGGTCGAGCTGCTGCAGGCGGTCCACCAGCGCGAGGCCTCGCTTGAGCCGCTCGCTCTCGGCCTTGTTGGCCTCGGCCTGCTGGGCATCGATCGCCAGCTCGGTGGCGAGCAGGTGCTCCTGCGCGCTGGCCAGCTCGCGCGCCGCCTCGGCAGCCCGCTTCATCGCCGCGGCCTTCGCCTTCTCCCCCGCCTCCCGGCGCGCGTCGGTGTCGGCGGCCGCGCGCTCGGCCGCCTGCGCCCGGGCCAGCTCGTCGCGCGCCTTCTGCGAGGTCGCGATCGTCTTCTCCTGCTGCTCGCGCGCCCGGGCGAGCTCGAGCTGCTCCTCGCGCAGCCCCTTGCCACGGTCCTCGGCGTGCCGGAGGACATCCTCGGCGGCCTTGACCTGGGCGGCGGCGGAGTGCTCCGCCGCCGACTGCGCGGCGGCGAGCGCGCGCGCCTCCGCGCGGTGCTTGGCCGTGAGGTCGTCGATGGCGCCCGAGGCGACCTCGTAGCGAGTCTGGCTGTCGAGGATGCTCGACGAGAGATCGCGCCAGTCGCCGATGGCCTCCTCGCTCGCGCGCCTCAGCTGCTCGAGCCGCTCCCGCTGCGCCTCGGCCGCCGCTGCCGCCTGGTCGTGGGCGTAGCTGAGGCCCGCGAGGGCCAGCGCCACGCCACCGGCGACGGCGACGAGAGGGCCGAGCGAGAGGCCGAGCCCCGTGGCGGCCGAGGACGCGACCTCGCCGACGTCGGCCAGGTCGGCGACCGCGCGTGCCGCGCTGCCCGCTCCCGGCGCAACCAGGTCGAGGGCGCCCGCCAGCTTCGCGGCGCCCGATCCTGCCTTGCCCGCCGCGTCGCCGAGCTGCGACACCGAGGGCTTCGCCTTCTCGGCCGCCTTCGCCGCCGCCGCGGCGGCGCGCTCTGTCGCCTTCAGCTCCTTGGAGAGCTCCCGCGTCATGGCC
>VGRQ01000577.1 GCA_016875315.1 Deltaproteobacteria bacterium
TGACAACTCGATGGCCGCCGTGCCGTCGCTCCACGCGCGCTTCATCCCCACCCGCACGCGACCGTCCCCCAGCCGCTCGATCCGGTCCACCGCCAGCGGGGGCCGGAGAACGTACCGGCACGGCCGCTCCAGGCCCCCGCGGTCCGAGGCGGCGAGGGCGACGTTCGCGTGGAGGTCCTACCCGTCGAACCCGGTGTCGACCACGGAGTCGGCGGCCCCGTCGATGCCGGTGTCGACGGCCGCGGGAGGACTCGCTGGCGCGGCGTCGCGCTCCGGCGGATCGAGACCTGGTACCAGGGCGCGACGGGCCGGCGGAAGGGGAAGAGCGGCGCCGTGACGGCGATCCAGAGACTCGGTCCCGCGCTGAACCTGGACCTTCACTTCCACATCGTCCACCTCGACGGCGTGTTCGACCGCGGAGCGGATGACGCGCTGCACTTCTTCCTGCGCGCGCCGTCGACCGGGGACATCGAGGGCCTGGGCCTCCCTGCCGCAGGCGACGACTGCACCTCCGGCGACCCCGCGGCCTTCGCGCCCCGGCGGGCATGGAACGCCCAGCACGACAGCGTCCCAGACGGCACGCCCAACTCGACGCTCGCACGGGCAGCCCCCACCTCCAGCGCCCGGTCCGTAGCCTTCCGCTTCTCCTCCGCCGTGTACGTCCGCGACTTCCGCGACCTCATCGATGACCTCCGCGCGTCGACGCTGGGCCGGACGGGCGTGTCCGGGGTTTCGGGTCAGCTACGCGTGGTCAGGGTGCGGCAAGAGCAGCTACGCGAGATGAGAAGGGCCGGCTGAAGTGCTGGAGGGTGGGACCCTACAAGATCATCCGCATCTACCGCCAGCCGCGGGACCGCGAGTACATGCCGCTGCTCGAGGAAGCGTGCCGACTGCTCACTGCCAAGCGGTTGGTCCGAAACAAACGGCGACAGGTATACGAGGTCATCGACAAGCCAACCGAGTGAACGTCGACCATGCGTGTGACAGATCCATCAAATGCCTGCGCCCGGCCGGACTTCCTGTCAGTCCTCCCGCAGATAGCAGGGGCGGTTGGTCTCGCCCCGGGCGTCGCGCATCTTCTGCCAGGGGAACTCCTCGGGAGATCTCGGCACAGACAGCGCGATGACCTCGACGGCGTCCTCGCTGCAACCCAGGGCCAGCAGGCCCGCCGTGTAGCAGAAGTGCTGGGCCCAGTCGTCACGTGGAAGGTGCGGCACCTTCTTCTTCCAGCGCGGGTGCATGGTGAGCGTGAGCGTGTCGCACTGCACGTGCGCGCCCTTGTAGATGTGCAGAAGGGAACGGCCAGTGAGGCCCTCTTGGCCCGCCTCGTCGTCGGAGCGGAGCCACCGCGCCCACCAGAAGTAGTCTTCGTACTCTTCGAGGAACCCCGACGCCGCGATGCACTCCTCGGCGAGTTCGCGGTCGTTGACGGGTGCCTCGGGCAGGTCGGGCTTGCCTTTGCCGCAGACGGTCAACCCTTCGCGCCACAGGCCGCGCGCAGTCGCCTTGTCGCCGCCCTTCCACGCTCCCAGCGCCATGCGGTTGTGGAAGACCGCCCACGTCCACCACATCTCGAACCTGAGCCAGGTCCGCTGGTCGTCCCTGAACGCGGTCTCCGCCGCCTCGAAGCCCTCGCGTGCTTCGTCGCAGAGGCCACTCCGTCGGCCATCGGAATCCGGCAACCACGTGCACGCACTCGACGTGAGCAAGGCGCGGGCGAGGAGCGCCTCGGGCCGGGGGACGTGGGCCATCGCCTCGCGCGTGACGCGGTCGGCATACGAGAACCGGCTGCTGTCGAAGCCGGCGTTGGCGTAGTGCCACCTCTGGACCCAGACCAGCGCCAGCGCCCGCGCCCCAAGCGCCTCGGGCGTGTCGGCGGCGGCGGCGCCCTCTTCGGCTAGGTCGAGCGCACGCTGCAGCACGCTGTCGTCTTTGTTGGCCGACGCGTCGCGCTTGTGATGTTCCATCTGCGCCATCGCTTGGGCGGCCCGTTCAACCGACTTGTCCCGCTGGTGGCCCTTCCATATCGGCACAGCCACGACGCCGAGCACCGCGATCGCCAGCAGGGCGCCGCCGGCCAGCACCGCCGTCGAGAGCCAACAACCGGCTGCCCTTCGGGCGGGCCGGGCCCGGATGGTCGGCTCGGTCTCGTCGGGTTCGGGCCGGAGCACCTCGGTGATGCTCCGCTCCGGGACGGGAGGCGTGGCCGCCTCGCCCGCCACCGTGTCAAGCGCGCTTTGGAACGTTGCGCAGTCGGCGAAGCGGTCGTTCCTGTCCGTCGACAGCGCCGTGTTTATGACCGCAGCCAGCGCCGGGCTCGTCCCCCCGGGCATGCGCTCCGGCGCCTCGTAGTTGCCGTCCACGATACGCTTCATCGTGTCGAACTCGCTGTCCCCCACGAACGCGACCCGGCCGGTGGCCAGCTCATAGAGGATGGCGCCGAGCGCGAAGATGTCAGTCCGCTGGTCCACGGAGGTGGAGCTGCGCACCTGCTCGGGGCTCATGTAGTGTAGCGTGCCCATGCGATGGTCGGCGCGGGTCTTGTGGCGGGCACGGTGGTCGAGCCCGGCGTCCTCTGCGACCTTGGCGATTCCGAAGTCGAGGATCACCGGGCGCAGCCGGCCTGTCGGGTCCCGCGCGATGACGATGTTCTCAGGCTTGAGGTCGCGATGCACGATGCCACGGTTGTGGGCCGCCGCGACCCCTGCCAGGACGGGTCGCATGATCGCCAGGATGTCCGCGATCTCCAGAGGGCCGCTCTGAGCGAGGATGTGCTCGTCGAGGGTCGGCCCCTCGACCATCTCCATCACCAACCCCGCCACGCCCCCGGTGCTCACCACGTCGGTGACGCTCGCGATGTTGGGATGGCGAATCTGGGCCTGGATGCGCCCTTCAGCGATGAACCGGTCTCGGAATTCCGGGTTTTCGACGAGTCGGGGGTGCAGGACCTTGAGCGCGTGCTGGCTGCCGAGGATGGTGTGCCGCACCTTGTACACCTCGGCCATGCCGCCGCCGCCGAGGTGCTCAACGACGACGTAGCGGTCTACGGTGTCTCCCGGGTTCAGCACGCGCCCCTCCCGCCACTGTGCGCCGCGCGCGCGTGTGCCTGCGGCGCCGGGGACTTGGCCACGGATCTCACACGGCCCCCAGCAGACGCTGCACGAGGATAGGCAACATGAACCGCTCTCCGGGAGGTAGACCCGGTCATCGTAGCCCCCGCGAGCAAGCCCGACAAGCGGCGGGGAGTGCTCACGAGCTGGCCTCCA
>VGRQ01000578.1 GCA_016875315.1 Deltaproteobacteria bacterium
ATCGGCGACCGATGCAGCTACCCCGGGGGCAACGGCGGCGGCAGCGCGCCGAGGTGTGCCCTGACCTCGGGCACGTCGGCCGCGTTGGTCCAGCCGGCCATGCCCTCGCGCCACGCGAGGTGACGGCCCGCCGGGTTGGCGCGCACGCGGGCGGCGATGTCGGCGGGGCCGAGGTTCTGGGGCACGTTGTCGGGCCCGGCGTAGTGGAAGACCATCGCCGGCGGCAAGGGGGGCGGCATCGCGGGCGCCGCGGCGGGGGCCGCCGGGTTCATCGCCTGCCCGAGGCGCGCGCCGAGGGCCTGGCCCATGGCGAGGCCGATGCCGGCGTCCATCATCGCGTTTCCACCACCGCCGCCGCCCTGTCGCATCGCGCCGCCGATGTTCTCCGCGGCCTGGAACGCGAGGTAGTCCTGCTGGTTGCCCGCGAGCTTCATGCGCGCGTGCGTGTCCATCATCTTCTCGACCTCGGGCGGCACCGACACGTTCTCGACCACGAAGTCGGTGAGCGTGATGCCGTAGTTGGCCTGGAACCAGCCGGTGAGGCGCTGGCGCAGCGCGTCGCCGAGGTCCATGTACTGGGCCACGAGGTCGAGCACGGGGATCTTCGACTCGCCGATGGTGTCGGCCAGGGCGCTCACCAGCTTGCGGCGGAGCTGGCCGGTGATCTCCTCGGTGGTGAACAGGCCGGCGGTGCCGACGATCTCGCGCATGAAGACGGCGGGATCGGTGATGCGGAAGGCGAAGGCGCCGAAGGCCCGGATGCGCACCACGCCGAGGTCGGCGTCGCGCATGGGGATGGGGTTGGCGGTGCCCCACTTCTGGTCGGTGAACTGCCGCGTGGAGATGAAGTAGATGTCGCCCTTGTAGGGGTAGTTGAGCGCGTACTTGATGCTGGAGAAGAACGACGCGATGGGCGTGTTCTTCGTGCTGATCTCGTAGGTGCCCGGGCCGAACACGTCGGAGAGGCGTCCCTCGGCCACGAACACCGCCGCCTGCCCCTCGCGCACCACCAGCTTGCCGCCGTCCTGGATGGCCTGCTGGAACACGGGGAAGCGGTAGACGAGCGTGTTGGGCGTGTCGTCTAGCCACTGGATGACGTCGAGGAACTGGGCCTTGGCGTGCTGCGTGAGCGTAGACCAGAGGGACATCGGAACGACCTCAGAGCGCGGGCCGGGGAAGTGAATCGACCGCGTCGCTGCACATGTAAGATCGTCCGCGAGAATGAAAAGCCCTCGCTCGGCCGGGGCGCGAGGCCAAAAATACGGAACCCCCCAGGTGTTGCCACCTGGGGGGCCCGTCGACGCCGGGATGATGGTCCGGAAGTGGATCCCCTCCAGAGGATTCAGTCGAGATCGAGCGTCGCGCCGGCCGAAGCCGTCGCGAGCACCAAGTATGCCGTTCGCTGGTCTACAGGGCCCGAGGTGATTCCTGCTCGTTGGCCGGTTGCTCGACGGTTGCCCGTCGTCTCGCCGACTTCCTCGCGGGAGCCTCTCTCCGCACGCCGTTCCGCCACGCGCTGCGCCGCCGTCGGACAGCCACTCGCGTGACCGCCGGGGGGCGCTCGCCCTCTTGCCACTCGCCTTCCGCGCTCAACACCCTCGAGTTTCCTCGTGGCGCTGGCCTCGGACCGCCTCGCGGCGGGTGCGCGCTACGCAAGCGCGCTCAAGACGGGCAAGGTGGGGGAGACGGGGGAGATACCCAACCGATGTCGTGACTCGCTGGCGTTTGTCACTGCCCTCCCTGGCCTTCCATCGCCTCGCTCGCGCGACGCGGATGGGGGCCTTCGAGGACCTCCGGCTGGGCCGCAAACAGGGACGAAAGTCGCTGTTTACTGCACCCTCCTGACCTTCGCGCCGACTAGCTCGATGCTGCCATTGCTGGGGTCGCTCTCTCTCGCCGCTCTCGGGCCCGGTGTTGCCACCGCGCCGTCGAGCTGCCTCTCATGGGGTTGTCCAAAGATCGCCCCTCCGTCGCACTCGCTCGAGGAGTCCACTCCCAGTGCCGTTGCCAGCACCTTCGGGCTCGATCCAGCCAGGATCTCGCCGCGTTCCGTCCTCGTGGTTTCTCACCACCTCGACGGCTTACTCCTCCCCGCGCGCGCCAGGGTATTGCACCTGGCTGACGACCATGGGGTTCACCACGTTTCTTCTCGCTTGCGAGGCGAGGATCCCCGTGGTGCCGCTCTGCCCTCCGAAGCCTTGCTCTCCGCCGGTAGCGACGATGTGCGCGTTGCATGAGCCTCGCGCGCACCCGGCTGGCGTCACCGCGACGTGGTTCCCGTTCGGGACGCCGCGTACACCGCCAACCTTGCCCTCTCGTTCTTTCTTCCTCGCGAACGCGCCGCGATTGCTCGCCGCGCGCCGCGGGGACCGGAACCCCAGGGCCTTGCTCCACCGACAGAGCCGTTCCGAGTTTCGAGGTTGCCCTCTACGCCCGGCCGATGCTCCCATGGGCTTGCCCGCTCCAACGCCGCCCGTACACGTCCACGCTCATCCCCGCGGCGGAGCTTCGCGCGGGCATCGCTGCCAGCGGTCATCTCCGAGAAGACGCCCAACTCCCCCGAGGGGGATTCGAGCGCGGGCTCGACTCCGGTGCCCGCCCCCCGGCGAACCGGAGCTTGGGTACCGAGGTGCGAGACCCCGGGGCGAGCAGCCGACTTGCCGACTGCGTCGCTAGAAACGGAAGAACGTCAAAGACCGTTCGAGAAGAACGGCTTCTCGGTCCGGACTTCCGGGTCGCCCCGGCGTCGCGCTCCATTAGAGCAAGCGGCGTGCCAAGCCTGCCGCATGGACGGAGGCGGCTTTTCGCCGCGCCTAGTGGGAAGGGAACTTCCCAGGATGAAACGGAAGTAGCCTGGAAAGCACAACAAGTATCCTAGAATGCCAATTACTCGTGGGCATCATCGTTCCCATCGGCCCGTGTGCGTTCCTTCCCACTGCCTGGGGCCTCCCACACGCACACGCGATTGCCCTCCGGGTCGAGCAGGCTCGCCACGGTGGCCCCGTCGGGCCCGGGACCGGGACGGGCGATCCGCATCGCCCCCAGCTGCACGGCGCGGGCGACGGCCACCACCACGTCGGGCACGCCCACGTAGAGCTCGGGCCCGGCGCTCGACGGCTCGCCGCCGCCCCAGAAGCTGCCCGCCACGCCGCCGGGGGCAAGGAAACGCACGGTGCAATCGTCGAGCTCGCCGACCGTCCACCCGAAACAATCGGCGTAGAAGCGGGCAGCCCGCGCCGGATCGCGCGCGGCGATGCGCACGTG
>VGRQ01000579.1 GCA_016875315.1 Deltaproteobacteria bacterium
CACATCGCCCGCGCCGTGCTCGAGGGCGTGGCCTTGCAGATCACCGACATCCTCGACGCGATGGGGGCCGACGCGGGGCAAGCCCTCGGCGAGTTGCGGGTCGACGGCGGGGCGGCGCGCAACGACCTGATGATGCAGTTCCAGGCCGACGTGCTCGGCGTGCGCTGCGTGCGCCCCACCAACCTCGAGACCACGGCCATGGGCGCCGCCTACCTCGCCGGCCTCGGCGTGGGCTTCTGGGACACCCCGGCGGCGGTGTCGGCGGCGTGGGCACGAGACCGCGACTTCGCGCCGGCGATGAGCGACGCGGAGCGGGCCCAGCGCCGGGCGGCCTGGGCAGCGGCGGTGGCGAAGGCGTGATCAGCCTCCTCATCGGCGTGGCGCTCGGCGCCGACTGCGTGCTCGACGAGGCGGTTGCCAAGGTGCGCGAGGGCGGCGAGAGAGACGCCTACCTCTGCCTCGTGTACGACGGCGGCGGGGCGGCCGCGGCGGCGGCCGCCATCGGCGAGGGCGACGAGCCCCGCTTGCGCCGGGCGATCGCGCTGTGGCTGCTCGATCGCTACGACATCCCCTTCGATCCCGCGCTGGTGGCCCTGCTCAACCCCGCCGACGTGCGCCTGCTCGCCGACGGCATCAAGGCACGGCGCGGTCGCAAGTCGCCGGTGCCGGAGCACGAGGCGGTCTTCTCGCAGTTCGACTGGTACAAGCCGCTCGACACCTACACCGACGGACGCTTGCGCCCCGTGGACCGGGCCAACCTCGACGCCCTGGTCCGCCCACCGGTGGAGCCAGCGCCTGCGCCGGCCGAGCCCGCGCCGCTGGCCTTCGCCAAGAAGTACGGCGTGGCCTTCCTCGTGGGCGGGGTGATCCTCGCGGCGCTCGCGGCGGTGGGCCTGCGGGCGCGGAAAGCGTGAAGCGCTGGGGCATCGACCTGCCCCTCCGCGCGCTGGCGGAGTTTCCGGTCGCGACGCGCGAGGTGCTGGCGGGCACGCGACTCCTCGCGGCCGAGGGCGAGGCCGACGCGATCATCGTGCTCGGTGCCACCGTGCTCCCGGGGGGCGAGCCCTCGGGATCGCTCCGGGCGCGGGCCGAGGCGGCGGCGGCCTTGTGGCACGAGGGCCGGGCGCCGGTGGTGGTGGCCACCGGGGCGCGCCACGAGCGGCCGCCGGGCGAGGCGATCGTCACCCGGCGCCTGTTGCTGGCGGCGGGTGTCCTCGACGACGCCATCCTGGTCGAGGAGAAGTCCCGCAACACCCGCGGCAACTTCGTGTTCGCGCGGGGGCTGGTCCCCGGGGCCGTGCGCGTGTTCGTGGTCACCGAGCCCTTCCACCTCGCTCGCGCCTTGTACCTGGCCCGGGCCGAGGGCTTCGCCGAGCCCTTGCCCTGGCCGGTACACTCGCCGGCCTGGGGGCGCCCCTTCGACCGGGCGCGGCTCACGGCGCGGGACTGTTTCTCGATGGCGATCGCCCGCGCCGGGGGGTGAGCGGATTCACCCAGCCCGGA
Source organism: Deltaproteobacteria bacterium (assembly GCA_016875315.1). Classification (GTDB taxonomy): domain Bacteria; phylum Myxococcota_A; class UBA796; order UBA796; family SXON01; genus SXON01. The sequence goes on from VGRQ01000579.1 coordinate 1,504, forward strand.
GCGGCATCATGGTGTCCCGCGGCTTAGGACGGGCCCCTGGAGCCTGCGATGCTGGTCGACGTGGTGGTGCCTGGTCTCGGCGAGTCGGTGAAGGCGGCGATCGTCGCCAAGTGGCTGAAGAACCCGGGCGACGCGGTGGCGGTCGACGAGCCGCTGGTGTCGCTCGACTCCGACAAGGCCACCCTCGATGTCCCCTCCCCCGCGGCGGGGCGCCTCGCCGAGGTGGTGGCCCGCGCTGGCGACGAGCTGGCCATCGGCGCCTTGCTGGCACGCATCGAGCAGGGCGCGGTGGTGGCGAGCCCTGCGGCGGCCGTGGCGGCCCCGCAAGCGGCCGCTCCCGTGGTGAGCGCGGCGAAATTCGGCCCCGCCGTGCGCGCGGCCATGGCCGAGTCCGGTGTCGCTCAGTCCGACGTGTCCGCCACCGGCGCGGGCGGCCGGGTCACCCGGGGCGACGTGGAGCGGGCGGTGTCGGCGCGGGTCGTTCCCCCGCCCCCGGTCGCGACGGTCGCGGCCAGCGAGGGCGAGGAAGTCGTCCCGATGAGCAACATCCGCCGTCGCATCGCGGCGCGGCTGGTGGAGGCACAACAGACCGCCGCGATCCTCACCACCTTCAACGAGGTGGACATGAGCGCGATCATGGCGGTGCGCGAGCGTTACCAGGAGCGCTTCCAGAAGAAGTACGGCGTGAAGCTCGGCTTCATGTCCTTCTTCGTGAAGGCGGCCATCGAGGCGCTCAAGGCTTACCCGTCGGCCAACGCCGAGATCCGCGGGACAGACATCGTCTACAAGAAGTACTACCACGTGGGGGTGGCGGTGTCGGGTCCCCGGGGGCTGGTGGTGCCGGTGCTGCGCCACGCGGACCGACTGTCCTTCGCCGACACCGAGAAGGCCATCGCCGCCTTCGGCGAGAAGGCGCGCAACAACGCGATTACCGTCGACGACCTCAGCGGCGGCACCTTCACCCTGAGCAACGGCGGCATCTTCGGGTCGCTCATGTCCACCCCCATCCTCAACCCGCCCCAGGTTGCCATCCTCGGCATGCACAGCATCCAGAAACGCCCGGTGGTGGTCGACGACCAGATCGTGGCGCGGCCGATGATGTACCTGGCGGTGAGCTACGACCACCGCCTGCTCGACGGCCGGGAGGCGGTGGGCTTGCTCGTGCGCATCAAGGAGTGCGTGGAAGACCCGGAGCGGGTGTTGTTGGAGGTGTAGCCGGCCGGCGCCTCTCGCCGTCGCCGCGCCGCCCCCGCCCCCGCGACCTCAGCCCCGCCGCCACCTGAAGTCGCACCGGGAGCCCCCGCGGCCGATCGTCTCTTGTCGCGACAGGCCGAGGCCGAACACCTCGCTCTCGAGGTCGTCGAGCGCGCACACCTGGGGGCCAAGCTCGGCCTCGCCGATGCGGTGGAGGAAACTCTGGATGCCGCACGCGGTGTAGTCCACGCCCATCCCCCCGGGGCCGGTGTCGACCCGCTCGCCCTCGAAGCCGCCGCCGCCGAAGGTGCCATCGGTGACGCGGCGGAAGAACCACGGCTGGAAGTACAACCACCGGTAGAGCCAGCGCACCGGGCGCGGCAACCAGCCCGCGGCGTGGGACAACGCCGACCGAAACAGCGCCGCGCTCTCATCGGCGGGCAGGCCCACCGCGCGGTGGAAGGCCACGAGCTGGCAGGCGGCGGCGAGGAAGTAGCGCGCGCCGTCCTTGCCCGGCGTGGGCGGCAACAGCGCCAGGATGCCCGGCAACTCAAGCCGCGCCC
>VGRQ01000580.1 GCA_016875315.1 Deltaproteobacteria bacterium
GCTCGCGGTGGTATCGGGGATCGGCTGCTCCTCGCGCTTCCCGTACTACATCAACAGCTACGGATTCCACTCGATCCACGGCCGCGCCTTCGCAGTGGCCACGGGGCTGAAGGTGTCGCGACCCGACCTCAGCGTGTGGGTGGCGACTGGCGACGGCGATGCGCTGTCGATCGGCGGCAACCACTTCATCCACGTGTGTCGTCGCAACGTCGACTTGCAGATCCTGATGTTCAACAACCGGATCTACGGGCTCACCAAGGGCCAGTACTCGCCCACCTCCGAGTTCGGCAAGAAGACCAAGTCCACGCCGATGGGCAGCATCGACCACCCATTCCAGCCCGGCGCGCTGGCCCTCGGGGCCGACGCCAGCTTCGTGGGTCGCACGGTCGACATCTTCACCAAGGACCAGCGCGACGTGCTCAAGGCCGCCCACGAGCACAAGGGCACCTCCTTCGTGGAGATCTACCAGAACTGCAACATCTTCAATGACGGCGCCTGGGACGCCCTCACCGACAAGGCGGTCCGCGAGGATCGCGTGATGATGCTGGAGCACGGCAAGCCCATGACCTTCGCCGGCGGCACCCGCGGCATCAAGCTCAACGGCATCCGCCCGGAAGTCGTCGAGCTCGGCAACGGCCTCTCAGCCAGCGACTGCCTCGTCCACGACGAGCGCGACCCTTTCCTCGCCGCGATCATCATGCGGATGGACTACCCGGCCTTCCCGGTGCCCATGGGCGTGCTCTACCGCAACCCGCGCCCCACCTACGAGGTGCTGGCCAACGAGCAGATCGTGCAGGCCAAGGCCGAGCGCACGCCCAACCTGCAGAAGCTTCTCTCGGGCGGCGACACCTGGACGGTGAAGTAGTCGCTCAGGCCAATCGCGGTCGTGTCGCGACGGCACTCGGCCGCTGGTCGAGGGTGTCGTACCAGCGCGCGAGTCGCTCGCGACCGGGGCGCCAGCCCTCGCCGTGGCGGAAGCCGAGGTAGCCGAGAGCCGCAAGCACGGCGAGGTCGCCGTAGGACAGGGTCCCGCAAAACGGCGCCCCGTCGGGCGAGGCAGCGGCGTCGAGGGTGTCGAGCAGCCGGTCGATCCCGGCCGAGGACTTCGCCTCCGCCCGCGCGTTCTGGTCGCGACGGGCGAAGAACAAGGCCACGGCGCCGTCGGCGAGAGCGTCACCCAGCTCGTCGAGCTGGCGTACCGCGAGGCGGGCTTCCCAGCCCCGCCCGCGCAGCGGATGCTCGCGATAACGGTCTTCGAGGTACTCGCAGATGACCGTGCTGTCGGGCACGGTGGTGCCGTCGTCGTCGACCAGCACCGGCACCTTGCCGATGGGGGACAGCGCCTCGAATGCCGACGGCCGGCTCTCGAGGTCGATCACCACGATCTCCGTGGCGAGCCCCTTCTCGATCAGGGCCATCCACACCTTGCGCGCGAAGGGGGAACGAAGCGTGACGTAGAGCTCTCGGGCCATCCGGCGCCTTATCCGCCGCTGACCGCCGGCGAGGAGTCGTCACACCGCCAGGGCTCCTCGAGCGGGTAGGCAAGGCCCATCGTCTCGCACATCTCGCTGGGAAACTCCAGGGTCTCGTCGGTCTCGTTGAAGAAGGTGCAGGTCGTGGTGAACTGGTCGCTCTCCAGCGCGGTGACCGACCCCTCCTCCAGCGGCTTGATCGGCGGCGCGTCGGTGTACTCGTCGAGCCACTCCTCGATCTCGAGCAGGCGCTCGGTGCTGCCTTCACGCTCGCGATCGAGCGAGATGGCCACGCCATTGTCGTGCATGTGCGCTGCGATGTTGAGGAGGGTCACCGGCGAGGGGAAGCCGCAGGTGGCGGCGTAGGTGTGCGTGGCGCCCGGGGGCACGCTCATCTGGGCAGTCCCGACGCTCCAGCCAGCGGCCCAGGTCTCGACCTCGCTCTCGTCCACGGCGATCCCCCAGCCCACGTCGCGCACGAGGACGGGTCGGGTGCCGCTGTTGACGTAGTGGCTGTGCATCACCCAGCGCTGGCCCTCTTCGACGCGCACGGCGATGCCCTCGGGGAGATCCATGACGCCGTGCTGGGGGCCAAGCGCGGCGGTGCCCTGGATCAGGGGGATGACCTGGCGCATGGGCTCGCCGTCCACCGGCGTGCAATCCTCCCAGGTGCCATCGGGGTAGTCGCTGGCGCTCTCGCTGGTACCGAACCACATGCCGTGGTGGCCGTAGTCGCCGGACTGGTACCACTCGAAGTAGCTGATCCCCGCTGTAGCCTCGGTCCAGGTGCCGTAGAAGCAGTAGAACACCTCGTCACCGGGCTCGATCGTGTAGTCTGGGGTCACGATGAGGAAGGCGTCGTCGGGCAGCTCGGGGAGCTCGGCACGCTGGTCGAGCAGGCCGGTGTCCTCGACGGCGCTGTCGACGGAGGCCTCGGGGGAGCAGGCGAGCAGCAACCACATCGTCGCAGCCTACCGCCTCCGCTGGCGCCGTGCGACGAGCCCGAGGGCGACGATCGCCGCAGACAGGCCTCCAGTGGCGACGGAGCAGACGGCGCCGCCGGTGCCGCTCGAGGCCTCGACGCTGAGTCCACGCACCTCGGTCGCGGGCACGTCCTCGATGGTGAGCCGCAGGCAGTAGTCCGTCCCGTCGGGACAGGTGACGCACGACTCCCCGAAGCCCGTGACGAGGTCGCAAATCGTGTCGGGGGCACCCGCCTCGTCGACCAGAGGGACAAGTCCCCGCGTGTCGACCAGCCCGGAGAGCCGCAGGCCGCCGATGTCGCTGCCGTCGGCGGCGAAGGTGCCGGACACCTCGATGTCGCTCACGTCGACCGTGACGTCGCTCAGGGCAAGGCTTGCGCTCTCGCCGCTCACCTCGAAGTAGGGGCTGGAGCTGGCGTCGGCGGTGAAGTCGACCGTGCCCACGTCGAGGTCTTGCTCGGGCGGCGACACCCCCTCCACGGCCACGCCGAGACGCAGGCCGATCGAGGCGCCGTCGTCGTCCACCACGCCCAGCAGCACGTCGGCGGTGATGTAGGCCGTCAGCAGGGAGCCGATGCTCTCGGGCTCGGTGACGTCGCCGCTGGCAAGGTCGAGGGCGTAGCTTCGCCCCTCGATGGTGGTGGCGAGGGCGGTGCCGTAGCCGGAGGTGGTGAAGCGCAGCGTCTCACTGCCGAAGCAGCCGTCGATGCTGAAGGTGTACGCGGTGGATGGGTCGAGGGGCGCGTCGGGAGTGAAGCTGAGGACGGTGCCATCGACGGCGACCGTGCCCGGGACGGGGGCCAC
>VGRQ01000581.1 GCA_016875315.1 Deltaproteobacteria bacterium
GGTGGAGGCCAGCGACCCGGTGAGCGGTGCCTGCCTCGCCTGCGCCCCGCGCTGGCCCTGGGCCAGCGACCGTCCCGAGCTGTCGACGGCGTCCTCCCCCACGGCCGCGCCCGACGGGGCCTCGCCCGCCGCCTGGGACCCGGCGCCCTGGGACGGCCCCCGGGGCTGGGACGACCCCGTCGGCGTGCTCGTCGGCGCTGGCCTCCTCGCGGGCGGTGCCGACGCCGCGATGCCACCGGGGCTACCGTGGCTCCCTGCCTCCTTCGCGCCGAGCGTGCCTGCACCGGTCGCGACGTGGACCTCGATTCACCTCGACGAGGACCCGATCGGCGCGCTGGTCTTGCAGAGCGCGCTCGACGGCGAGCCTCTCGACATCGACGCTTTCCTCCGCGCCGAGATTGGCGCCTCGCTGGCGGAGGAGTGCCGCCTGCCCCCGGGCCTGGGCCCCGATCTTCCGGCGTTCGTCGCGCCGCCCCTTGCCACCGAGCCCCTCGGGCATTAGAAGGCGGCTCGCTTCCGGGGAGCTTCGCTCGCCGGGTGCATGGTGGTTGTAGCTCAGCTGGTAGAGCACCGGATTGTGGCTCCGGGTGTCGCGGGTTCAAGTCCCGTCAGCCACCCCACCAATTTTCCTTCTTTGCTGGGCCTTTAGCTCAATTGGTAGAGCATCGGACTCTTAATCCGCAGGTTCCGGGTTCGATCCCCGGAGGGCCCACCACTTTCCCATCCGGATATCCGCGAGAATGGCGGAACTGGCAGACGCGCCGGACTTAGGATCCGGTGGGGAAACCCGTGGGGGTTCAACTCCCCCTTCTCGCACCCCCAAGCACGGAACAGAGTCATGTCCTTCGAGATCGAGCAGGTCTCCTCCGTCCAGAAGCGCATCCGTTTCACCGTCCCGAGCGACGAGGTCAACCGGAAGCTCGACTCCGCCTTCAAGAACCTCGCCAACCGCGTGCGTTTCCCGGGCTTCCGCCCCGGAAAGGTGCCGCGGAAGGTGCTGGAAGACCGCTACGGCAAGCAGCTCCGCAGCGAGGTGGCGAGCGACCTGATGAACCTCCGCTTCCAGGACGTGGCCAAGAGCCTGGAGTTCATCGGCCAGCCCACCGTCGAGCACGCCGATCCCCTCGGCGCCGGCGACTTCAACTTCGTCATCGCCGTCCAGGTGAAGCCCGAGGTCGAGGCCACCAACTACACCGGCCTGAAGATCCGCTACCCGCTCGCCCAGGTGAGCGACGACCAGGTGGATCTCGAGGTGAAGCGCCGCCTCGCCGCGCAGGCTCGCCTCGTCGACGTCGAGGACGATCGCGCGGTTCAGCAGGGCGACCTCGTGCTCACCGAGATCAAGGACGGCGACGAGGTGCTGGAGGCGGGCACGCTCGTCAACACCGCCGGCGAGCGCTACTGGCCCGGCGTCGAGGCGCACCTCGTGGGCCTCAAGAAGGGCGCGAGCACCACTGTCTCCGTGGAGATCGCGGAGTCGTCGAGCGTGGCGGCCAACCGCGGCAAGCAGTTCAGCGCCACGCTCACGGTGCTTGGCCTCCAGGAGCAGCGCGTGCCCGAGCTCACCGGCGAGTCGGCGGCAGCGGCCGGCTACGAGGGCGGCGCCGAGGCGATGCGCGCCGCCGTGCGGATGGACCTCGAGTCGCGCGCCAACGAGAACGGGCGCAACCAGGCCCGCATCCAGCTGCTCCAGGAGCTGGTGAAGACCCACGAGGTCGACGTGCCCGCCGCCCTCGCCGAGAAGAACCTCAAGCTCTTGCTCGAGGAGCTGGGCGTCCAGGCTGCCTACCGCGGTCGCGACCCGCGCTCGATCCGCTACTCCGAGGCCCAGCTCGCCGACCTGCGCAACCGCGCCACCTTCGCCGCGAAGGCCGGGCTCATCCTCGAGTCCGTGGCCCGCAAGGAAGGCATCGAGATCACCAGCGAGGATCTCGAGCGCAAGTACCAGGAGATCGCCGACGCGCGCGGCCAGCGCGTGGAGGCCATCAAGGGCTACATCCAGAAAGACGGTGCCGTGGGCGAGCTCAGGAAGCACCTGCTCGAGGAGCGCACGCTCGACTGGGTCCTGGAGCGCTGCGAGCTCGACTACGTCAGCGACAGCGACGAGGCCGCGGCGGCGACGCCGGCCGCCGAGGAAAGCAAGGCCGAGCCCGTTGTCGAGGCCAAGCCGAAGGCCAAGAAGGCGAAGAAGGCCGAGGCCGCCGAGGCCGCCCCGGTCGAGGCCGCGGCGGAAGCGCCCGCGGCGGAAGACAAGCCCAAGAAGGCGCGTTCCAAGAAGAAGGCCGAGGAGTAGGCATGCCCATCATCCCGATCGTCTCGGAGCCCACCCACCGCGGTGAAGATCGCTCCGACATCTTCTCCCGGTTGCTCAAGGATCGGATTGTCTTCCTGGGCTACCCGATCAACGACGACGTCGCGAACCTGGTCGTGGCCCAGCTGCTCTACCTGGAGTCGCAAGACCCCGAGCGCGACATCTTCGTCTACATCAACAGCCCCGGCGGCAGCGTGACCGCCGGCATGGCCATCTACGACACGATGAACTACGTCCGCCCCCCGGTGAACACCATCTGCATCGGGCAGGCGGCGTCGATGGGCGCGGTGTTGCTCGCGGCCGGTACCAAGGGCAAGCGTCGCATCCTGCCGCACGCCCGGGTTCTCATCCACCAGCCCCTCGGCGGCGCGCAGGGCCAGGCCAGCGACATCGAGATCCAGGCCAAGGAGATCGTGCGCATCCGCCACGAGCTCAACCAGATCCTCACGGTTCACACCGGCCAGCCCTACGACCGCATCGTGAAGGACACCGACCGCGACTACATCATGACCGCCGAGGAGGCCGTCCAGTACGGCATCGTCGACGAGATCATCACGGCCAAGGCCAGCGGCGCCTAGCCGCAGGGCGCTTCAGAAGCGCCACTTCTTGTAGGCCGACACGCTGGCCTCGGCGCTGCTGTTGGTGCCGAGTTCCAGGTACCAGCGGTACGGCAGCGTCACTTCCAGCGAGACGCCCAGCTTGTCCTTGGTGTTCGGATCGGTGTCGAACTCGTAGGCGGTGGTGAGGAACACGTTGCGGCCGAGGGCGAAGCCCACGCCGAACATGCCATCGGTCACCTCCACGCGGTCCAAGTGAAGCGTCGAGGCCACGCCCTCCCTCACCTCGTTGCGCAGCATGGCCGACACCAGCGCGAGCGCCTGGGTGCCGTTGCCCTCGCCCGCCTCCATCTCGGCGATGGGCTTGCCGAGCACGAGGATCTCGATGGCC
>VGRQ01000582.1 GCA_016875315.1 Deltaproteobacteria bacterium
GGAGGCAATCCACGGCCGCACCCACGCGAAGGTGCTGGAGTTCGTGGCCGAGTATGCCCCGAGCGAGGCGATGGACTGGGTGCTGGCGCGCCACAAGAACACCAACGACCGCACCGCCGCGCTGGTGGCGGCGCGCGCGGGGATGGAGCTGGCGGAGGCGATGGCCGACGACCACGAGCGCCTGTTGATCACGCCCGACGTGCTGGCCTCGCTCCACGGCAACCCCAACACCCCGCAGCCGGCCATCGACCGGGCGATCGCCTTCCTGCGCATGGAAGGCTGCCTCCCGGCCATGCCGGGCGCGCGCGGGTCGCTACCGCCGGGCGGCAAGCCCTCGGCCCCGCCGCCCGCGGCGGAGTTCGACCTCGACGCCGAGATCGAGGCGGCGCTGACGGGAAAGCCCTCGCCTGCCTTGCAGTCGCGACAGCACCTCTCCATGTTCGACCTCGACAAGCTGGGCGGCCAGGGCGCCGTCAGCGGCTTTGCCTTCGACTTCAAGAGCGACGACGACTTCTCGCTCGACCTCCTCGAAGACGGCGGGGGCGACACCCCGCCCGAGGTGCGGCAGAGCATCGAGAAGCGCATCGCCGCGATGAGTCCCGGCAAGAAGATCAAGCTCGCCTACCTCGGCAACAAGGAGTCGCGGGCGGTGCTCATCCGCGACCGCAACAAGCAGGTGGCGGTGGCGGTGGTCAAGTCGGGGCGCATGACCGACAACGAGGCGCTCAACGCGGCCGGCAACCGCAACATGCACATGGACGTGCTGCGCGAGATCGCGTCGAACCGCGAGTGGATGCGCAAGTACCCGGTGAAGGTGGCGGTGGTGAACAACCCCCGCACCCCGCCCTCGGTGGCCGTGCCCATCGTGTCGTCACTCCAGAAGCGCGAGCTCGAGGCCCTCGCCCGCAACCGCAACGTGTCGAGCGTGGTCTTCACCATGGCGAGCAAGATGGTGCGCCAGAAACAAGCCGGACAGGACAAGGAGAAAGGAGGCTAGAGCGCGAGAACCAACGGCACCGAGGCCTGCGACAAGGCGATCGACGCCGTCCGCGGCACTCCTCCCGCGAGGTTGGGCACCCCCACGTGGACGATGCCGTCGACCACCGCCGTGGGCCGGTCGAGCGTGGTGACCGGCGTGGACTCGAAGGCGCCGCCATCGACGATCGACAGGTCGACCACCACCGACCCGGGCTCGAGCAGCGACAGGTGGGCCCGCGAGGCCACCCTGGGCACGGCGCCGTCCCCGGCGCGCACGGCCGCGATGACGACGTCGGCCGCCACCAGCGCGCGCTCCAGCTCGTGAGGCGTGGCCCAGCGTGTCTGCACCCCGGGCAGGCGGAGCGCGCGGAGGGTACCGATGTCGCTGTCGAGCACCGTCACCGCCGCGCCCACCGCCGCCGCCAGCCCGGCCGCCGCGCGCCCAGCGGTGCCCGCGCCGATCACCACCACGCGGGCCGGCTCCACCCCGGGAACACCGCCGAGCAGCAGGCCTCGTCCCCCGTGCTGTCGCGACAGGGCGACGCTTGCCTGCTCCACCGCCAGCCGCCCCGCGATCTCCGACATCGCCTCGAGCACCGGCCGTCGCCCGTTCAGCTCCATCCGCTCGAGGTGGATCGCGCCGGCGTAGGCCTCGCCGGCGTGCTGGCAAGCGGCCACCCGTTGCCCCGGTCGCAGCAGGGTGCGCTCGTGCGGGGAGGGGCGCAGCACCTTCCAGATCAGCTCGCCGCGGTCGAAGCACTCCTCGGCGGTGGGGGCCACCTGGGCGCCGGCGCGGATGTACTCGTCGTCGGCGAAGCCGCTGTCGAGCCCCGCAGACTGTTCCACCCACGCCTCGTGGCCGGCCGACACCAGCGCGCGGACGGCAGACGGCGACGCGGCCACGCGGGCCTCGCCCTCGAAGGTTTCCCGGGGGATGGCCACGCGCATCCGCCGTGCCTAACTTTCTCGGGCCGTGACGCCTCGCGGCCGATGAGGTAGGCCACGGTCCGGAGGCGGTCATCGACCCCGCAATCTCGCAGCCCGACGCCCGACAGATCGAATTCAACGACCCCGATCGCTTCCGCGAGGTGGCAGGCGAGCTGGGGCGCCACCTGGCTCTCGTGGGGAAGAACACCGGCACCCGCGTGTCGCAACGCGGCGGCGTGGTGCGCCTCGCCGGCGCCGAGGCCGACACCGAGTTGGCGGCCGCGATCCTCCGCGAGCTCTACGCCCTCGCCGGCACCGGTATCCACCTCACGCCCATCGACGTCGACCAGGCCTGTCGCCTGCTCCGGGCCGAGCCCGAGGCGCGGCTCCTGGAGTACCACGCCGACACCGTGCTGGTGGGCACGCGCAAGAAGGCCATCTACCCGCGCACGCCGATGCAGCGCGCTTACCTCCGCGCCTTCGCCGACAACGACATCGTGTTCGGACTCGGCCCGGCCGGCACCGGAAAGACCTACCTGGCGATGGCGGTGGGGGTGGCCGCGCTGCTCAAGGAGCAGGTGCGCCGCATCGTGCTGGTCCGCCCGGCCGTGGAGGCGGGCGAGAAGCTCGGCTTCCTCCCGGGTGATATCGCGGAGAAGGTGAATCCTTACCTCCGCCCCCTCTACGATGCCCTCTACGACATGGTGGACGGCGAGCGTGCGGATCGACTGGTCGAGCGCGGAGTCGTCGAGGTGGCTCCGCTCGCGTTCATGCGCGGGCGCACCCTCAACGACGCCTTCATCATCCTCGACGAGGCGCAGAACGCCACCGAGGAGCAGATGAAGATGTTCCTCACGCGCCTGGGCAACGAGTCGAAGGCGGCGGTCACCGGCGACCTCAGCCAGATGGACCTGCCCCGAGGCGTGCGCAGCGGGCTCGCCCAGGCCACGCGCATACTCGACGGTGTCGAGGGCATCGGCATGGTTCGCTTCACCGACGCCGACATCGTCAGGCACCCGCTCGTGAGCGAGATCGTGCGCGCCTATGATCGCGACGCCGCGCGGACGGCGGCGCCGGCCGGGGCCACGAGGATGAATGGGCCTGCGTGAGCGGCTGAGCTCGTGGGCCGCGCCGGACAGCCCAGTCCGTCGCGGACTGGTCGTGGCCGTGGTCTGCGTGGTGTCGGCGGCCCTGCTCACCGACTGGCGGCCGGGCATGCCGGCGGCCTTGCCCGATGGCGCCGTGGCCACGAGCGACGTGGTTGCCCCGTACGCCTTCGCCTTCGTCGACGAGGCGGCCACGGCCGAGCGTCGTGCCGGGGCCGAGTCGCAGGTGGCCCCGGTCTTCGAGGTC
>VGRQ01000583.1 GCA_016875315.1 Deltaproteobacteria bacterium
TCGCGGAAGCGCAACTCGGCCTCGCCCCACACGCCGATGTCCACCTCGGGGAGCCGTCGCATCATCGTCTCGCTGTAGAGCGAGAAGGCGGTGCCCCCGGCCACGATCTTCACCCCGGGTGCGATGCGCTTGATGAGCTGGATCGCCTTCTGCTGGGGCTCGAAGTCGTCGGTGTGCAGGTGGGGCATGCCCACCTTCATGTTCCGCAGCGAGATGCCCACCACGCCGGGCTGGAAGGCTCGCACCTTGGCTTCCAGGGCCGCGTAGGGGTCGGCCCGGTGCAGGTTCACGTCGAAGATGTCGACCGCGTGGCGGTCTTCGAGGTGGGCCGCGAGATAGGCAAGTCCAAGCGGGTAAACCAGCTCCATGTCGAGCGCGGTGAAGGCCTGGACGAGCAAGACGCGCATGGCGGCCGCGACCATAGCCCGCGTTCCCCGGGCTCGCTGTCGGGACGGCTACCGCCGCGCCACCCAGGCCGCCGGGAACGGTTCCCGGCCGAACCAGACCCCTCGCGGCATGGGGGATGCCGCGGTGGGGGGAGAGCCGCCGCCGAGGCGCGTTATGGACGCGCCTCGGCCCTGCCGAACGCAGCCTGCGGAGTTCGGCAGGTTGGCGGCGGTAGGGGGGCGACACCGGCAAGGTGTCGCCCCCCCGTTTCCCGCTAGCGCGGTAGGCTGGACGCATGCTGCTTGCGCTTTGCTTTGCCCTCCCCGTGTTTGCTGCCGACCCCGCCCCCACCACGCCGCCCGACGATCCGGTGATCGCCAAGGTGGAAGGCATGGACATCCACGCCAGCGAGTTCGCCGCGGCGGCGGCCAAGAAGAGGCCGGCCGACGGCAAGGCCCACACCGAGGCCGAGCGGATGGCGATCGTCGACCAGCTCGTCACCCAGCGCCTCCTCGTGGCCGAGGCCCGGAAGAGCCCCGAGGTGCTCGACGACAAGAAGGTACAGCAGGCGCTCGTCCAGGCCCTCATCGCCAAGGACATCGCCGCCGACGTGGCCAAGCCCACCGAGGCGCAGCTCAAGCAGTTCTACGACGGCAACAAGGCGATGTTCATGACGCCCGAGCAGTCGCGCGTCAGCCGGATACTCGTCAAGGCCGGCGGCACGGTGACGCCCCAGGCCGCGAAGGCCGAGGCGGAGAAACTACGCGCCGCCGTGGCGAAGGATCCCAAGACCAACTTCGCGGCCACCGCGAAGAAGTCGTCGCAAGACACCTACGCCGACGAGGGCGGCGACATGGGGCTGGTGGCCAAGAACGACAAGAAGATCGACAACGCCATCCGCAAGGCCGCCTTCGCGCAGAAGCCGGGGACGGTGTCGGAGGTGTTCATGACCAAGGAAGGCGCGAACATCGTCTGGGTGCAGTCGCGACGCCAGCCCACTCAGAAGACCTTCGAGCAGGCCGAGAAGGAGGTGGCCAAGGCCTACCGCCAGGACGCCATCGCCAAGGCCACCGCCGCGCGCGTGGACACGTTGAAGAAGACCGCCAAGATCAAGATCGACGACAAGGCGGTGGCGGCCGTGGCCATTCCCGAGAAGGGGGCGAAGAAGGGGGCCCCGGCGAAGCCGGGCGACGAGGACGAGGACGAGGACGACGAGGAGTAGGCGGGTTCAGTCGGGGACGGCGCCTGCGTCGTGACCGGAGAGTGGCTGAACGCGCATCGTCGTAAGCGGAGAGCGATTGAATGCGCAGACCGGCGGTTCTTGGAGGGGCGGCGGTCGGCCAACCTCCGGCGCCGTAGCGAATAAGCAGCGTTCTCTCGTGGGACGACCGGCCCGGTTGCGCCGCGAGTGCAACGACCTGCGCACTCAAGCAGCGATCGCTCACGACGCTGTGCATTCGAGCAGTATCCGCTCCGTACGCTTCGCGGGCCCCGACACCCGGCGACGGTCTACTCGGGCCAGCGGTAACGAACTGACACCGGCTCGCCGCGCCGGGTGAGTTCGATCGCGAAGGACTTCTCGTCCTGGGTCTTCTGCCATGCGCGGAGGCCCTGGTCCGGATTGGTCACGGGCAGGCCCGCCACGGTGCCGAGGATGTCGCCGTTCCTGAGGCCGCAGCTGTCGCCGAGACGGTCCCTGCGAAGGGCCGTGAGGCGGTAGCCGTCGAACTCGCCGTCGCTACCCCGGTGAGGCAGCACCCGTGCCTCGGTGGCGAGGGCTTCCGCCGTGAGGATGTCGCGACCGGGGAGCACGAAGGTTTCCCCGTCCTGCGTGCAGGTGGGCGCGTTGGCCGGGGGGGCAGCGTCCTGGGCGTCGGCGATTGGGCTCACGTGCTCGGCCACTTCGAGCAGCGTGTCGAGTCGCGACAGCTTCTCCTCCAGCTCGGCGATCCGCGCGGCATCGGCCTCGTGCTGCGTTTCCAGTGCCGCCACCCGGGCGTCGAGGTTGGCGGCGGGCGTGCAGGCGAGGGCGAACAGGAGCATCAGGGGTGGGTAACCGGCCGCGGCCGCGGTGCGGGTTGCGGAACTCTCGGGCCCTCACCGCCGCCGAATCGGCTCCGGCTCCCCCTCCGAGAAGCGCATCAGCTCGAACACGATGAACAGCCGCGGGTCGGCGGCCGGCTCCAGCGCCGCGCCGATGCTGATGTGGGTGCAGTCGCGACACAAGAGGTTGGCGAGGTGACCCGGCGATGCCCGCAGCCCCGCCCAGGCCTCGGCGGCGCCGCTGGCGACGGCCACGTCCTCGTGGAAGGCCCCCCGCGGGTACCAGCCCTGCGCCGCCCGCGCCGCCACCCCGGGACAGAGGTCGCTGCGGTGGAGCGCCTCGCCCCCGGCGGCGATGCACGCGGCCTGCTCACGGACGAGGGGCTCGAAGCCAGGGAAGCGCTCGAGTGCAGCGAGACCATTGGCGGCACGAAGGGCGTCGACCGCGTCGTAGAGCCTCGGCGGCACGTCCATCGGCGACTCCACGCCCCGCTCCACCGGCAGCGCGGTGAGCGCGGGGGGCGCGGCGCCGGCGTAGTGGGTCCAGGCCAGCTCCACCCGGTCGTGGTCGACCACCTCGAAACGCCAGTCCCCGGGCTCGTCGAGCCCGCCCACCCAGCGGGTGGTGCCCTGCACAAGGTCGTACTCGGTCACCACCCCCCGTGGCGAGGCCACGAACATCCGCGCCGACGGCGCACCGGTCACCCGCACCCCCACGCCGCCGCCCGGCGCGAGGTCGCGCGGCACCGGGTCGAGGGTCACCCGGCGCGGCGCCCAGCCGAGCACCCACCAGCGCCTGCCGTCGCCGAAGTCG
>VGRQ01000584.1 GCA_016875315.1 Deltaproteobacteria bacterium
GCGCCAGCGCACCGCGGAGCACGGCCAGCGACGCGCCTCTCGCGTTCGGTCGCGACAGCAAGGCATCGACCTCCACGCCGCGATCCTGCGCCATCAGCGACACCGCCAGCAGGTAGATGGCGAGCGCGTCGCCAGGTCGCTGGAGCGCCGCGTAGCGGGCCGCGAACTCGGCGCGCTGCGGCTCGCCGGCGAGCAGACCGGCCACCGCCACGGCGTTGCCCACGCCGATCCGCTCGGGCGCGCGCTCGAACTCGGCCTCGAAGAGGCCCAGCGCCGCCACCGGCCGGCCCTCCACCAGGGCAGCGAGGCCGGCGCGCAGGCCATCCTCGTCGTTGGCCTCGGGCGTGTCGCTGGGTTCCTGTCCCACGATCCCGCTGGGACCCGACCAGGGCTCCGTTCCCGCCAGCACCAGCGCCAGGTCGGGGGAGAGGTGGGCCAGGTAGAGCCGCTCGGCGCCGGGCTCGTGGGCGGCGGCGCGCAGGCGAGCGAGATCGCGCTCCAGGGCGACCCTCGCCCCGGGATCGCCGCGCCCGTCGAGGCGGTAGGCGTAGAGCAGGCAGCCGCGCGGGGCGGCGCCACCACGCACCCAGAAGCTCTCCCCGGCGGCCCGGTCGACGAAGGCGAGGTCGATGGCCGCGCCGCCCTGCCCGGTGGGCGCCAGGGCCCGGCGCAGGAAGGCAGCGATGTCGGCGGCCATCGGGCTCTGCAACAGCGCGCTCCGCGAGCTGTCGGCAAGCTCGCCGAGCCCGGAACGTTCCAGGTAACTCCTGCGGAGCTGCTCGATCCGCCGGCCGCAGTGGGCGATCTCGGCGTCGACGGTCTCGGGGTCCTCGTAGCGCGAGGGGGCGGTCGCGATGCGGCGGTGGTAGAGGCGAACCGCCTCGTCGAAGGTGTAGCGCCGCACGAGGTTGTCGCGACCGACGATCTCCACGGGGAACTCGACCGTCTGCGAGTAGTCCTTCTTCTGGTATCGGCGCAGGCGTGGCGACCGGTCCACGAGTACCTCAGCGGGAAAGATACCACCGGGCGGCAAGGAGCGCGCCGGCCAGCGCGATTACCGCGAAAGTACCGCGCTCGCTGCGGAACGCCTCGCGCGCGCTCCAGCTTCCCCCGCTGGGCGCCGTGCGCGGGATCCATCGCGACACCCGTCGGCAGTAGTCCGCGTATGGGGTGCCGAGCTGGGCGAGCAGGTTCGCCTCCTCCCAGCGCACGATGAAGGCGTAGTGCAGCACGATGGCGGGCACCAGCAGCAGCGCGGCAGGCCACGCGAAGCCACCGACCGCCGCCCACAAGAGCGCGTTGCCCACGTAGAGCGGGTTGCGCAGCATGGCGTAGGGACCGGTGTCGACGAGGGCGCCCACGTCGTCTCCGCGAGTGCGACTGCGCCGCCCGATGTGGCCGACAGCCCAGAGCCGGAGTCCCTCCCCGGCGACGAGGCAGGCGAGCGCCGGCCAGCGGAAAGCGGGCTCAGGGAGCAGCGCGGTGATCGCGAGGGGGACGGGGATCCAGCCACGGTGGCGGAAGAGGAGCCCCCCCAGCGAGACAACCGAGGGGGCCGTGGCGGCGGCCAAGGCCTAGAGCTTGCCCTCGGCCACCCGCGCCCGGATGGCCTCGTGGACCTTGTCGTAGTCCTCGACGCCGCCCTGGCCGAGTACCGCCTGCCAGCTCGCGTCGGCCGCGGTGGCGGCTCCGAAGCTCTCCCGGGCGGCGACGGCGTCGCCACAGGCCTGGCAGGCCACGGCCCGCACCAGATGCAGAGCGGCCGTCACCTCGGGACGCCCGCCCTCGAGGGCGAGGCCGCGGTCGGCGTAGCCAGCCGCCTCCGGCCAGTCCTGCCGTCGCAAGGCGAGCTCAGCGAGTCGGAGCAGCGCCACGGGCTGGTTCGCGTCGAAGGCGAGGCTCTTCTCGTAGTGCTGGCCGGCCTTGTCGGGCATCTTCATGTGCTGGTCGAGCACTAGGCCCTTGGCCAGGTAACTCTCGGTCACGTCGCTGGGCTCGTGGGTGTGGTAGATGATGTTGTTGTAGACATTGAGCAGGTTGCTCCAGTCTCCCTGCGACGCCATCACCAGCGCGAGGCCCTTGAGCGCCTCCACGTCGTTGTTGCGCAGCTCGATGGCCTTGGAGATGCGCTTGCGGGCGCGGTCGAGGTGGCCCATGTGGAACTCGGTGATGCCCAGCCGAGCGTAGGTGCGCGCCAGCGCCTCGGTGTTGCCCATGCCGCCGCTGAGCTGCATCACTTGCTTGAGCACCTTCTCGGCCGCCCCCCAGTCCCTGGCGGCCATGTGCAGCGGCGCCACCGCGTCGAGCGAGGGCAGGTGCGTGGGGTTGAGCTCGAGCGCCTTGTTGTAGCGCTGGATCGCCCCCGCCGGGTCGCCCGAGCGGCGCAGGGCCTCGCCGAAGCGGAAGAAGAAAGTGGCACCCTCGATCGCCTCGTCGAGGTCGTCGTGATCGCGCGCGATCTCCGTGGGCTCCATGCGACGGAAGAGATCCGCCGCCGCCGCGAAGTCGCCGGCCTCGAAGGCGAAGTCGGCCCGGAAGCCGAGCGCGTCGGCGTGGTCGGGGACGATGGCGAGCAGCTCGTCGTAGATGGCGGCGGCGCCGGGCTTGTCGTGCATCGCGTCGAGGCGGATGCGCGCGGCGCGCGCGAGCGCGTCGGCCTTCTCGGCCGGCGAGCCTGCCACCTTGGCGCGCCGCACCAGCAGCTCCACGAGCCGGGCGTTGTCGCCCCGGCCCGCGAGCAGGCGCTCCATCCCCGCGAAGGCGGCTGCGTCGGCGTTGGGGCCCGTCGTCGCCTTCTCGTAGAAACCGAGCGCGTCGTCCTCGCGGCGCAGGTGATGGGCGCAGGCGTCGCCGAGCCGGCGGAGCAGCGCCGTCCGGTCCTTGCCCTCGGTGAAGGCGAGGTAGGCGCGGCCGTGGTCGACGAAGCCCGACCAGTCGCCCAGCGCCTCGGTGAGCGACGACAGGTGCGCGAGCGCCTCCTTGTCGTTGGCGGCGAGGTCGAGGACCTTGCGCCACGCATCCACGGCCACCGCGCGGTCGCCGAGCTTCTCCTCCCAGGCACGCGCGATCTCCGCGAACTTGTCGACCTTGGCCCGGCCGGTGCAGAGGGCCGCCTCCTGCGCGAGCACGCCCACCACCGCCTGCCAGTCGCTCGCGGCGGCGGCGAGTCGTCGCAGGCCGCCGAGGGCCTCGAGATCGTCGGGCACGTGGTCGAGCGCGCGCGCCAG
>VGRQ01000585.1 GCA_016875315.1 Deltaproteobacteria bacterium
CCGAAGACCGCAACATCACCGTGCTGGAAGACGAGTTCTCGCGGAAGTTGCCCCACGCCACCTTCGCGCCGGTGCTCTACATCTCGGCGCTCACCGGCAAGGGCGTGCATCGCATCCTCGACCTCGCCCGCGAGGTGTACGAGGCTTTCAACACGCGCATCTCCACGGCCAAGCTGAATGATTTCTTGCGGGCGGCGGTGGCGTCTCACTCGCCGCCCCAGCTCCACAACCACCCCATCCGCTACCAGTACATGACGCAGGTGCGGGTGCGTCCGCCCACCTTCTGCATTTTCGTCAACAACCCGGAAGGAGTGGTGGAGCACTACGATCGCTTCCTCAAGAACCGGCTGCGCGAGAACTATGGTTTCGTGGGCACGCCGCTGCGCATCGAGTACCGCCGCCGGCGGCGCCTGGGCGAGGCACGCACCGAGATCGACAGCGAGGAATGAACTTCCAGTCGCGGGTGCAGGCGCTGCCGCGGCTCGGGCTGGGGGTGTCCACCGAGTACGGCGCCGCGCGATCGCTGGGCGCCCTCGACGTGGGCGCGCTGCGGGCCAAGTTCCCGCAGTACGCGGGCTTCCTCGAGGTGGGCGTGGAGGTGAGCAAGGGCCTCGACGCCGACACCGCGCGCTGGGTTGCCAGCGGCGCGCCCACCACCTACCACTTCCTCGACCTCAACCTCGACGAGCCCGAGGACTTCGACGCGGACTGGATCGCCGGGGTGCGAGGGCATGTTCGCAGCTTGCGGCCCTCGTGGATCTGTGGCGACGCCGGGCTCTGGCACTTCGGCCGTCGCGACCGGGGACAGATGCTGCTGTTGCCGCCCATCCTGTCCGACGCGCAGGCCGAGTCGATGGCCGAGGGGGTGGCGCGACTCAGAGCGGAAACGGGCCTGGAAGTGTTGCCGGAGAACCCGCCGGGCAGCGCCTACGTGGGGCCGCTGCACCTGCTCGATTTCTTCGCGCGCCTCTGCGATCGCGCCGACACCGGCATGCTGCTCGACTGCGCCCACCTGGCCATCTTCCAGCAGGCGCGGGGGCACCAGCCGCTCGACGGCCTCGCGGACTTCGACTTGTCGCGCGTGGTGGAGATCCACGTGGCGGGCGGACGCAAACGTTCCGTCGAGGGCTTCAGTTGGATCGAGGACGAGCACTCGCCGAGCGTGCTGCCGGAAACCTGGCGGATCGTGGAGCACGTCGTCCCGCGCGCGCCCAACCTCAAGGCGATCGTCTTCGAGTGCGAGCGTTGCCGCCTGCCCGACGTGCTCCCGGCCTTCCGGCGACTGGAAGCGCTGTGGGGCTGAAGGCCGTCGTCGCCTGCCTGCATCACGATCCGGCGCGGGTGGCTCGGCTTCACGAGGGAGACGACCTCGGGCTCTCCGCCGAGGAGGCCGGGTGGCTGCGCGCCGTGCCCCGGGCCGCCTGGGGTGTCGACCCGATGCGTGCCCGGCGAGTGGCCGGCGCGCTCATCGAGGAGTTCCCGCAGACTGCCGCGATCGTCGGTCGCGACCGGGTGATGGAGTTCTGCGCCTCGGCCGCCTTCCTCTCGGTGTGCGAGGGGGAGGGGAACCTCGCCAGTGCCTTCGCCGGCTGGGTTGATGCCGGCTCCACGGCGCGCCTGGAGGGGGCGATGGCGCAGGCCCGGCGCGGTGGCGTGGCCGTGGTGGAGGTGCCCGCCAGCGTGATGTCGGCGTGGCAAGCGCGGGTCGACGGCGCTCTCGCCGAGCGCGTGGCGCATGGCGCGCGGCTGTCGCGACCGCCCGAGGAGGGCGACGGCGCCTGGGTGCTGGCCGAGTCGCGCGGCGGGGATGTGAGCGTGGCCGAGCTGCCCGAGGCGCTTGCGCGGCTGGTGATCTACGGCCTGCTGGGGCGCACCCGCGAGGAGCTGGTGGAGGAGGCCCGGCGCCTGGGGGCCGAGGACGACGCCGAGGTGGTGGTCGACGAGCTCCTGGAGCTGGGGACGGTGAGGGCGCTGGCGCGGCCCGCGGGCACCGGGGCATCGGAATAGTCCCACCCGCCATGCCCGTCCGCATCCTCGACGAGTCGCTGATCAACAAGATCGCCGCGGGCGAGGTGGTGGAGCGCCCGGCCAGCGTGGTGAAGGAGCTGGTGGAGAACGCGCTCGACGCGGGGGCCAGCGAGCTGCGGGTCGACCTTCGCGCCGGGGGGCGCAACCTCGTGCGCGTGGTCGACAACGGATCGGGGATGGACCGCACCGACGCGATGATGTGCCTCGAGCGGCACGCTACCAGCAAGATCAAGACCGACGACGACCTGTTTCGTGTCGCGACACTCGGCTTCCGGGGCGAGGCCATCCCCAGCATCGCCAGCGTGTCGAAGTTCGAGCTCACCACCCGCACGCCTGCGCGCGACGTGGGGACGAAGATCCGCGTGGAGGGGGGGAAGTTGCTCGACGTGGCCGACGCGGGTTGCGCGCCGGGCACGCAGATCGACGTGGGGAGCTTGTTCTTCAACGTCCCGGCCCGTCGTAAGTTCCTGCGCACGCCGGACACGGAGCTGGGGCACTGCGTGGAGGCGGTCACCCGGGAGTTGCTCACCCGCCCGGAGATCCACCTCGAGCTCAACCACGACGAGCGCACCCTCTTGTTGTGCCCCCGGGGCGACCACCGCCGGCGCGCGGTCGACCTGCTCGGGCCGCATGGCGAGGCCCTGGTGCCCGTGAGCTTCTCGCGGGGAACCCTCGCCGTGGAGGGGCTGGTGTCGCCGGTGGGGGTACACCGCCAGTCGGCGCAGGGGTCGTCGTACCTCTACGTGAACGGGCGCTTCGTGCGCGACCTGGTCTTGCGGCGGGCGGTGACGCAGGCCTACGCGGGCATCGTGCCGAAAGACCGGTACCCGGTGGTGATCCTGCGGGTGACGATCCCTCCGGGCGACGTGGATGTGAACGTGCACCCGGCCAAGACCGAGGTGCGGTTCACCTCGCCCTACGAGCTGCAAAATGCCATCGCCGAGGGGCTGCGGAATGCGCTCCAGGACTTCGGGATTCACCGTCCGGTGGCCACCGAGGCGAGGTACCGGCCCGCGGGAGACAGCCCGTCGCGACAGGTGGCGCTGGTGGGGGAGAGGCGCTCGGCCGAGGCGCTCACTCCCCCGCTTGCGGGGGAGGGCTGGGGAGGGGGCTCGCCGTCGCCGTCTGCCCCCCCCCCCCCCCCCCCCCCCCCCCCCCCCCCCCCCGGGGGGGGGGGCCGTGCCCCCCCCCCCC
>VGRQ01000586.1 GCA_016875315.1 Deltaproteobacteria bacterium
GTCGTCCTCCACGCCTAGGTCGATGACGACGAGCCGCAGGTAGTCCTTGATGGACTTGTAGAGCGTGTCGGACCGGCCATCGATGCCCGTCTTGTCGGCGCCGAGCCACTCCGTCACCGCGTCGTGGAAGAAGGTGAACGCGTCCGCGATCGGGACGCCCGTCTCCTTTCTCTTCCTCGTGATACGAAGCTGGAGCCGGGCCCGAACTTCGTCCGGCGACTTGGCCTCCATCACGGCACGGAACACGTCGCGGTCGAGGTTTGTCGGCCAGACTTTGAAGCCCTCCTCGACGTCGTCGATGAGCGGATCCTCGTTCCGCGTCAGCCGAACCAAGGCGAGGTGGAGCCGCTCCAGCCCTGCGTCCCTGGCCACGTCAGCAAAGGCCTCCAAGAGGATCTGGATCGTGGTCAGCCGTTGCTGGCCGTCGATGACCAGCCTGGTTTCGACACGCCCCGTGGGGTTGCGCTGCTGGTCGAGGACGACCGCGCCGAGAAAATGTGGCCGCGTGGCCTGTCCGGAAAGAAGGCGTTCAGCAACGGTCCGCACGTCCTCCCACAGCGCTTCGAGCTGGTCCTCGCGCGTCCAGACATACGGCCGCTGAAACAGAGGCACGACGTACCGACGGTCCTGCCCGAAGATCTTCCCTACGCTGAGCGTCCCTGCATCCATCACTCACACCCTCCGTGCGACGCAGCCCTACAGCGGCAGGTTCCCGTGCTTCCGCAGCGGGTTCTTCTCGCGCTTGCTACCCAGCAGCCGCAGCCCCGCGATGAACCGCGCCCGCGTCTGGTGCGGCTCGATGACGGCGTCCAAATAGCCGCGCGCCGCGGCTGACCTGCCCCCGTTCATTAGGCCACTTCCAAAGTTAGTCATGGGCCCCCGGGTTGTCCAGCCGCTGGCGCGCGTGGGGCCGGCCGGAGCACGAAGATGCGGTCAAGTCGATCCGTGTCGGTCGGCAGCGGACGATCGATCTGGTGGTCGAAACCGAAGACAGCAAGCGTCTCGAAACCGGCACGCGCGAGTAGCGCGTCGATCTGCCCGTCGTGATAGGTGCGGAAGATCCACTCGGTCTCGATCAGCCAGTCCTTGCCTGGGCCGGTGATACGGAGCCGGTTGCGCATGCGCGCGCGACGCCTTCCACGGTCCGGGGGCCACTCGCGGGTGTTGCACACCACCCGGTCCCGGCCGATCTTGCCGATCCATCGCTCGTGCTCACACTTCGTGCGCGCATAGTCGGTGAGGTCAAAGCCCAAGACGTAGAGCCCGTCTGGCTTGAGGAGGGCCTTGGTGCAGCGAAGGTGCCGGAGGGCGGCCTGCTCAGTGTCCAGATAGCGGAAAGTGGAGACGAGGCTGTAAGCCAAGTCCACCTCCCCCCTCCACTCGGCAGGTGCGAAGGACTCCATGCGAGCATGGTAGAGGTGGACCCGGTATTCCGCGAGCGAAATGCGAGACCTCGCGTGGGCCAACATTTCCCGGGACCAATCATACCCCACCATCCGGAGCCCACGTCGCGTGCCCTCGGCGATGAGTCGCCCCGCCCCACAGGCGGGCTCGAGGAAGCACCGACCTGAGGTCCCGAAGCGGCGGTTCAGCGCGAGCAGGAAGTCCATTTCCCCGACGGTGTCATCCCCGAAGATGGCATCGTAGTACTTTGGGTGCTGGTACCAGTCCTGGAGGCGCTTCATCGTCGGGAGTCAACGGAAGGTGCATCCTCGTACGCCCCGGTGTCAAGGGACGGAATCTCCTTCGCAGCTGGAGCATGCCAGTTCATACGCACTTGGTGCGCGTTGCTGCGGTAAGGTTCTTGCTAAGGAGTCGGGGGTTGCCGGAGAGGCGGGTTCGGGGAAGGCTTGGCCCCTCAGCAAGGTCGGGCCTATCCCGGGCTCGACCTTCAGAGGCTTGCGGGAACTGCAGTCCGGACGCCAGAGCCCATCGGGCCGAGATCCGGCTGCCGCATGCCCGGCTACGCCCACGCGGACGACCCGGCTGCGGTTCCGACCGATGCTACGCTGACGCGTCCCCGTCGAGGGCGACCACATGCCGCAGCCACGGGCCGAAGACGCAGGGGCATCCGACCGTGGCGACTACGCAGCGCCACGCCTGATCGTCCGCACGACGGACCCGCATTGGTGGCCGAGGTTCCAGAGCGCGCGCCGCCACAGGCAGCCGCTGTGCCTGATCGATGACGGCCGCGTGGGCATCCTGCCGGGTTCCCATTCGCTCAGCAGGCTGGGCCCCGTGGCCCGCATGGGGCCGTCCAACTGGCACGGCATGCTGCTTGCCTTGGCACTGCTGGCTGCGGGCTCCTCCGCGGTCCTGGGCAGTTTCCTTGGCCCCGAGCCCGTCGGCACGCTGTGGCTCCTGCTCCTATGCGGCGGGGCCTGTGCCTGCAGGGGCACCTGGATGGCGATCCGGATCCTGGCCAAGCTCAGGCCGCCTCGCATCACGTTGCGTACCGGCGACGTGATCGACATTTGCTGGCGCCAGTAAACCGCGGGGTCGGACCGCTCGACTGACGGACAGCCCGTCGGATCGCCGGACGAGATCGGGTTGGCATGCGGCTTGCTGTCGCTGCAGCAGGTTCCCTTTTCCGCCGGGCAGCAAGATGATCATTCCGTGGGTCGGCCTTGGCTGACCCGCCGGAGAACGCCGATGACCTTGCGCGAGTTCACGATCGACCTCGCCTTGTCCCCCTCGGAGCGCTTCCGCGAGTTCGGCGCCTGCCACCGCAAGGTGCTCCAGCGGATCCTGCCGCGGGCCCGCAAGGAGCTGCTGGCGGACCTGCCCAGCTACTTGGGCTTCCTCGAAGGCGTGATCTCCAGGATCGCGGACTCGCTTTCCGCGGTCCTGCGCAGCGCCAATCGGGACCACCCTTACGTCCAGGAGATCGAGGGTCTGGCCGAGGCGGCGGAGGTCGATGTCAACGACCTCTACCTCGCCAACATCATCTACGACATCACGGCCAAGTACGGGCTCGCCGGCTGGGTCGGCTGCACGGGCTTCGTGCACGGCGGACCGCCCCACCCGCTCATCGCCCGCAACATGGACTGGGACATCCCGGAGGGCATCGGCGAGCACAGCCTGGTGCTGCGCTACAAGGCCCGCGGGCACGAGTTCGTCACGGTGGGATTCCCAGGCGTCACGGGCGTGATCTCGGGGCTGTCGTCGTGCGGCTACGCCATCACGGTGAACCAGAAGTTCGCCGACTCCCGCGAGTGG
>VGRQ01000587.1 GCA_016875315.1 Deltaproteobacteria bacterium
TGATCCACGGCGTCGGCCGGAACTTCCTCGCGTACTACGCCACCGCGCCCACCGCGCGCACCACGGCCGGCTGGCTCGTCGTCGCCCGCTCCTCCTCCGGGAGCTACACCTATGCCACCACTGCCGGGGGGATGTCGATCCGCCCCACCCTCACGGGCGAGGAGAGCTTCGAGATGGCGGGCGACAACGACATCGGCAGCTACTCGACGCTGCGCGTTGCCCTCGCGGGGTCGAGCACGTCGGCGGGCGGCGACCTGGCCGATGTCTCCGGCACCTCCGGCTACGAGATCGAGTACGACGAGTGGGCCGACGACGCGAGCCTCACCAACACGTCTGGCGTAGAATGGGCACTTTTTGATGCGATGGTGTACGACGACAAGGATGGCGATGGCACCTGGGATCGCGACACCGACCCCCGCCTCGGCAGCGCCTGCCACGGTTCCGCGGCGGTGAGCGTGCGCTGGATCGAGCCGCCCACGACCGTCGACGCCGCCAACGACCTCGTCAATTACGGGGCGCAGTGGGGGTGGTCCGTCGGCTACGCCAGCGGATCCTCCTGGACCTCGATCTCGGCGCGCGCCTCGTTGCACCTCGACATCAAGGGCTCTTGCTCCTGACGCAGAGGTCGTACACGGCGACTTTCTGCACACGCGCGGGGCGGCCTCAGGCGTTGCCGCAGTTCCAGGGACGCCAGGTCTCGTCCCAGGGGTCGTCACCCCCGGCGGCGGCCGCCGCGATGGCGTCGTCGATCTCCGCCTGCCGGGCTGCGCCGTGCACCAGCAAGAACTGGCTGCCGGCAGCGTCCAGGCAGTCGATGCGGTTCGAGGGCTGGCATCCGTACTCGTCCACGCACCGATCCATCGCATCGGTGTAGGCGCTGGCATGGTACCCCTCGATCCAGCCCACGAACAACGGCCGGAGGTCGTAGAAGCAGGCGTCATCGCGGCCGCAGAGGCCGCGAAGGCACGCCTCGACGCAGGGCGTGCGCGCGTCGGCATTGCTGGCGAGCCCGTACTGCGCGCTCTCGCAGTCCGAGAGGCAGCTTGGGAAATCGCGGTAGGGGAACACGCCAGCCTGCCAGGCCTGGAACGCCCAGCGGGCGAGATCGATTTCGAGTGTCGCTCCCGAGTAGTTCTTTCCAGGCCCGCATCCGTCAGGGAGAAGAAGCTGGCCATACCGGGAATCCGGGTCAAGGTTAGACGACGAAAAGCGGACCGGCGCCTCCCCCGCGTCCTTGAGCCACCACAAGTCGGCCTACGAGGCTTGCCCCGAGCGTGCGGCGGCCAGGAGCGCCCGGGTGTTGTGGCGGCCGAGGTAGTGGTCGGGCTGAGCGTGGTCTCGGCGGCAGCCGGCGCGTATGTAGGGCACGCGCCGCCTGGGCAGGAAATTGATCGCAGAAATGCCATCCCAGAACGATGCGACCTCGCCGCCGAGCACGGAGTACCAGTCAAACTCCAGCGTGTACGCTCCGTCGAAGGGCTCCGCGAGGGCCGACTCTGGGTCGCCGAGGATGTCGGCGAACGCGGTGTAGATGCTGATCTCCTCGAGCAGCGTTCCGACGTCGGGGGGGCGGAAGAAGCGCGTCCACGCGGCCTCGAACAACGCGTGCCCGCCACAATACTCCGGCAGCGTGTCGTCGTCGGTGTCCGAGAGTCCGGTGCACGCGCTCCAGGTGGCGTAGTCCAACTCGCGGGGAAGCGCCTGTGTCGCGCACCCCGGGCCGGGGTCGAAGGCCCCAAGCAGGTCGAAGCACTCCGTGGCGACGGTCTTCTCGAGCGAGTCGACCGGGCCTTCGACGTCGACCAGCGCGATGGCGCTCGCGTCCTGGGCCACGAACTGCGCGCCGAGCGTGATGCCGTCGGAGTGCGTGACGATGATGAGCTTCGGCGTGACCGTGCCCTCGTAGTACGCGGCCACGATCTCGCGCGCGGCGTGGATCGAGGCGGTGAAGGCGGCGAGAGACATCTCGCCGTAGTAATCGTCACCTGTGGTGTTCGCGGGGGTGTCAGGGATTTCCGGGTCGCCCGTGGAGCGCAGCGGGAAGGAGGGCGAGTCGCACACCATGCCCTCGCCGCGCCCGGGCCCGAGGAACAGCATGGTGATCATCGGTGGCGCGGAGCTCAGGGCCTGATACGAAGCACCGGTCGTAAGCACGGCCGCTGCAGCCGCGTGAAACGGGAAGGGGTGCCCCGCCACGGCCTTGTCGTATTGGAGTGGCTGCTGCTTCGTGGGCGTGGGCTCATGGCAGCGGACGTCGCTCGAGTCTCCTCCCACGATCAAAGCGGCGAACCCCACATCACCGCTGACGTCGTTCGGGAGGCCAAGCCTGATAAAACACTGCGCCATCTCGCCGGCCCAGCGGTACTTGACCCGATACAGTCGGGTGACGTAGGTCGATACTCCTGCAGGCGAATATTCGCCCTGTGCGAATTCAATAAGATCGTAGGGCACCGCTGACTCCGTTATACGGTCTAGAGGCTGCCGTCGAGGTCGAACAGCCGTACGGTGCCGGTGGCATAATCCACGCGCTCCACCGTTTCGTAGAGCGAAGTGGCTGCGATGGCCCCGTCCAGGTCGCCGAGATCGGCGCCGAGCCCAGTTTCGATCGAACCTGTAGGTCGGAAACTCACGCCGTCCGCGTCGAAATCACCGGTCGGTGGCAGGGGCGATGGGAGGAACCATACGCCGCACGCTCGCCCATCGTAGCAGTCCCCGAGCGCCACGGCTACGCCGGAGCCGCGCCGAGACGTCTCGGCAACACCTCGACCGGCGAGGACGTAGGCGCTGTCCAGTGGGGCTTCGAGACGCGCGTTGGCGTCAGCAAGTCGGAGCGTTGGGGCGGAGGGACTGGTGCCCGAGAGATAGGCGGCCATGGTACCGGCGCCGCTGGAACTTCCGGGAGAGGCCACCAAGAGCGCTAGGTCAGCGGTCCCGTCGCCGTCCAGGTCTGCGGGGTGTTCGATTGGCGTGTACGAACACCCCGCGAGGTCCTCCAGCAGCAGATCTGCGTCTGCCGCCGTCCGTTCCTCGTCGAGGGGGCCGTGCCAGACCCCGGCCGAGAACATGCCATTCATGCGGGCGAAGTCAAGGACTAGTGGAGCGATTCCATGATGAGGCGTCATTAGGCGCTCTCTCCCATCGCGAGGGCGTCGAGGCCGTGCCTCCACCGGAAGACGACAGGTTCCTCGTTGAGTTCGAGGAGCCACGTCTCGATTCGC
>VGRQ01000588.1 GCA_016875315.1 Deltaproteobacteria bacterium
CCCCTCCCGCCGACGGCGCCGCCAGCGGCGTGGGACCGGCCACGTCGGGGGAGGTGGACGGTTGCGCCGCGCGCGGGACCGGGGCCCCCGCTGCGCGCAGCAGGGCCACCTGCTCCGCAGGCCAGGGGCCGGTGGCCGACCGCGGGACGGCCGTGTCGCCGCCTCCGCGCCAGGTGGCGAGCAGGGTGGCACAGTCGGGGATGCGCCGGTCGCG
The DNA here is from genome assembly GCA_016875315.1 of Deltaproteobacteria bacterium. GTDB lineage: Bacteria > Myxococcota_A > UBA796 > UBA796 > SXON01 > SXON01. The sequence continues at coordinate 215 of VGRQ01000588.1, forward strand.
GTCGGGCGCGAGGGCGCCGACGATCGCCCGCTCCATGCCCTCGGGGAGATCGGGGCGCAAGGTGCGCGGCGGGGGGTACTTGCCCGCGTCGATGGCGGCGAAGAGCTGGATGACGTCGCCCTGGTCGAAGGGCCGCCGTCCACAGGCCAGCTCGTAGAGGATCACCCCGAGCGAGAAGATGTCGGTGCGCGCGTCCACGCCGCGCGTGTCGCGGATCTGCTCGGGCGACATGTACGCCGGCGTGCCCATGAGCGCGCCGGTGCTGGTCTGCACCAGCCGGTCCTCGGCGCTGCCCTCCACCAGCTTCGCGAGCCCGAAGTCGGCCACCTTGGGGATCACCCCCCGCGGGCCCACCTCGATGAGCACGTTCCCCGGCTTCAGGTCGCGGTGAACGAGGCCACGCGCGTGCGCGGCGCCCACGCCGTCGAGCAAGGCGGTGGCGATGTCGTCGACCTGCTCGAGCGAGAGTTTGTATCGCGACGCGACCGCCGAGAGCGTGGGACCGTCCACCCACTCCATCACCAGGCCGGGCAGGTCGCCGGCCTGCACCACGTCGAACACCCGCACCACGTGGGGGTGAACCAGCGAGGCCTGGATGCGCCCCTCCTGCACCAGCCGCTGGCGCACGGTCGCGTCGGGCACCATCAGGATCTTGATCGCGCAGGGCGTGCCGAGCTGCGCGTGGTGCGCGCGGTACACCACCGCCATGCCGCCGCGCCCGATCACCGCGTCGAGCACGTAGCGATCGACCACGGCGCCCGGGCCGAGGGCCATCACCGCCGGATCTCCGGCAGCACGCCGCCCACGCCGAGGCCCACGCCGAGCGCGAGCGCGCCCCCGGAGGCCACGGTGAAGGCCAGGGCCTGGGCCTGCAGCGCGTCCAGCCCCGCCGCGTCGAGCGTGGTGTCGGCGGGGTCGAGCGCCGCGTCGTGGGCCGACCAGGCCAGCCCGTAGAGCACCCCGGCCCCAAGGACCGCCACCCCCGCGCCCACTAGCAGCGGTACTTGCGACGGGGGACGGCGGGCATAGTCGGGCAGCGGGTCGCCGGGGCGAAGGTAGGTGGTGGAGAGGGGTGCGCGCGCCTCGTCGAGCACCTGGAACACCGTGGCGTGATCGCCGGGGCGCTGGCGCGACTCCAGCCCATCGAGCACCAGCGTGCCGTGCCGGGGCGACGGGACGGGGCTCAGCTTCCCCTCCACGCCGGGCATCGCCTCGTAGGCCACGCGCAGCGCGTGGGCGGGGTCGAGCAGCTCGTCGGGAAAGCGGTAGCTGGGATCGGCGATTCGGGCGGCGAGCAGCGAGAGCCGCGCCCCCGCCTCGTCGCCCCCCGCGTAGAGCCGGAGCCCCTCCACCCGGTGGACCCGCGCCGCCACCGAGGGCGCGAGGGCGCCCGCGAGGCACGGCAACAGCAGGCGAGCTTCCTCGGCGGCGGCGCGAAAGGCATCGACGTCGAGAGCGACGTAGGCCGCCTCGGCCGCCGCCAGCCGCGACTCGATCTCGGCGGGAGCGTAGGTGGTGGCGCACGCCGCCTGGGCGGGCGACCACGCGGCGAGGAATGCGAAGGCCGTCAACATGCGTGGTGGGTGCCCTGCCCGGGGTGGCGCCTCGGTCGTATCACCGGCGCCCGCGCCGCTCCAAGCCCAGGGCGCGGCGAGCGGTTAGCCGCGCCGCCCCCTCAACGGAGTCCAGATGCAGATCGACAAGTACAAGGTCCTCGTCACCGGCGGCGCCAGCGGCATGGGCAAGCAGTTCACCCTCTCGCTCGCGCGCGACGGCGCCAGCGTGGCCCTCTGCGACGTCAACGCCGACGCCATCGCCGCCGTCGAGGCCGAGGCCGCCGGCCTCCCCGGCAAGGTGAAGGGCTTCGTGGCCAACGTGGCCAAGGAAGACGACGTGGTGGCCCTGGTGAAGAACGCCGCCGCCGCGCTCGGCGGGCTCAACGGCCTCATCAACAACGCCGGCATCCTCCGCGACGGCATGCTGGTGAAGCTCGACAAGGAAGGCAAGGTGCAGAAGATGTCGCTCGCTCACTGGCAGGCGGTGATCGACGTCAACCTCACCGGCGTGTTCCTCTGCACCCGCGAGTTCGCCGCCCACTGCATCGAGACGCAGACCCGCCCCGCCACCGTGGTGTCGATCAGCTCGATCAGCCGCCACGGCAACATGGGACAGACCAACTACTCCGCCGCCAAGGCCGGTATCGTGGCCGACACCAAGCTCTGGGCCGGCGAGCTGGCCCGCTATGGCATCCGCACCGGCGCCATCGCCCCCGGCTTCACCCGCACCCCGATCCTCGAGGCCATGCGCCCCGAGGTGCTCGAGGCCGCGCTCAAGCCCGTGCCCCTGCGCCGCCTCGGCGAGCCCGAGGAGATGTACCTCGCCGCCAAGTTCATCTTCGAGAACGACTACTTCACCGGTCGCGTCGTGGAAGTCGACGGCGGATTGTCGTTGTAGGAAGGGGGGAGAACCCGCGTGGGCGGGTTCTCCCCCTACCGCCCGCTGCCCTTCGCGCGCCGGCCTTCGGCCTCTGCGCTTCGGCGTTTGCCGTGCGGGTAGCACGGCAAACGGCGGGCTCTCCCCCTCTCCCGTGACACGTCCTCGCTCGGGGAGGGTCGCCTGCGCGAGTCTCTCCCAAGCTCCCCTCCCCCGCCCGCGGGGGAGGGTGGCCGAAGGCCGGGAGGGGGCCGACGGACGGGGGAGGGGGCCGAAGGCCGGGACTGTCCCCGCGCCTAGGCGCGCCGCGCCGCCCGCTCGAGCCGGTCGTTCACGGCGACGCCGATGCCCACCGGTTCGCAACGCTCGGCGTAGATCACCTCGGGCTCGAGGGCGTCGAGGGCGCGCAATTCCGCGTACAGCGCGCGGGCGTACTCGGCCGGCGGGCGACGGCGGATCGCCACGCTCCCGGGGGGCGCCTCGTCGACGAGCACCACGCGCGCGCGCGGCGCGTAGTGACTGGGGAGCGTCCCCGGCGCGGGCGTGTCGCTGGCCGGCGCCAGGTCCTCG
>VGRQ01000589.1 GCA_016875315.1 Deltaproteobacteria bacterium
CGTGCGGCTGGGCCGGCTCGGTGGTGGCCTGCGTGCTGGTGGCTGGGCCCTGGATCGCGCCCGCGGCGCGCCTCGCCACCGCCGACCTCCCCGGAATGATCGCCCCGCTGGTGGTCGTGCCCGCGTGGGTGGCGGCCGCGCTGATCACCGGGTGGCGCCGGTGAGGCTGGCGCCGGGCACCCTCCTCGCCGGTCGATTCCGGGTCGGTCCCACGCTGGGGCGGGGCGCCATCGGGCTCGTCGTCGCGGCCACCGACGAGCAGGAGGGGCGCGAGGTGGCGCTCAAGGTGCTGCTCCCCGAGCACGCCGAGTCGCCGGTCACGCGAGAGCGATTCGGCCGGGAGCTCGCCGTGGCGCAGTCACTCGGCGACCACCCGGGCTTCGTCCGCATCCACTCCTTCCACGACGACGGCGATCACTGCTTCTTCGCGATGGAGCGCCTGCCCGGGGCCGACCTCGCCACGCACCTGCTCCAGCACGGACCCCCGGCCGCCACCGAGCGCCGGGCGATGGTCGCGGCCATCCTCGAGGCGCTGGCCCACGCCCACGCCCGGGGGGTGGTGCACCGCGACATCAAGCCGGGAAACATCATGCGCCTCGGCGACGGCCGCGTGAAACTGCTCGACTTCGGGCTCGCCCGGGTGGGGGCGTTCTCCGATCTCACGACGCGATCGGTCGTGCTCGGCACGCCCGACTACCTCGCGCCCGAGGCGGTGAGCGGGCGTCCTCTCGACGCGCGCGCCGACCTGTACGGGCTGGGTGTCACCTGGTTCGAGCTGGCCACCGGGTCACTTCCGTTCCCGGCGCCCAACGTGTACGAGATCCTCCACCAGAAGGCCACCCGCGACGGCCCGGCGCCCTCGGGCCCGGGACTCTGGAACGGCGAGGCCGAGGTGGTGGCGAGCCTGCTGCGCCTCGACCCCGACGCGCGCCCGGCGACCGCCAGCGCGGTTCTCCGCGCACTCGCCACGCCGCCGCCGCCGCGCGCACCCGCCGCCTACGCCTGCGCCGCATGCGGGGAGCCGAGCCCTTCGCTGTCCGACTGCCTCGCCTGCGGCGCGAGTCCCGGCGCTCGCCCCGGGCCGGCGATGGTGGTGCTCACGCGCACCGAGAGCCCCGCCGCCGCGATCGTCGGGGAGCTGGCTCGCTACGGCGCGGTTCCGGCGCCAGGCGTCGATCCCGCAAACGCGCTGCAGCGCCGTCCCGCCGTTCTCGTCGCCGGCATCGACCTCGAATACGCGCGCGCCCTGCAAGTGCGGCTCGTCGCCGAGGGCCACACCATCGAGGTGCGCCGCCGCGACGAGTCCAACTTCGACCTGCTCCACCGCGCCGAGACACCGGGGCTGTTCCTGGTGGGCGGAATCCTCGGCGCGTGGGCGGCCGCGTGCTGGCTCGGTGCCTACCTCGGCGGCCAGTGGGGACTCGTCGCCGCGCTCGCCGCCGGGCCGCCCGCCGGGTGGTTCATCCACCGCCATGCCCACTGGTTCCTGCCCCCGGTCTTTCGCCTGCCCCGGGCCGGCGCCGCCGTCACGCTCCTCGCCCCAGAGTGGCGGGCGTTCCGGGCCACCGACCCGCCGCCCGCTGCGCTCGGCCTAGGGCGCGCGCTGATGTTGCGCCTGCGCGGCGTCCTCGGCCAGCTCGAGCCCGATGCCGCCCGGGCCGCGGCCGACGCCGCTCGCGCCGCGCTGGAGCTGCTCGCGACGATCGCGCAGATCGACCGCGAGTTGCAGGCCTACGCCCGCGCCGGTGGCGGCGGCGGGTCACAGGGCGCCCGGCCCGACGCGACGTCGCGACGCGTCGAGGCGCGGGAAGACGAGCGCGCGCGCCGTGTGCAGGCCGTGCTCGAAGTCATCGCCGCGCTCGACGTGGCCGATACCATCGCGCTCGACACCCAGCGCCGCGCCTACCAGGCGCTCGCCGCCGAGTTGTCCCTCCGGCAGCGGGCCGCCCTCGAAGTGGAGTCCGCGTGACCACCCTCGCCGACGTGCTCCGCCCCCGCGCCCTGCAACTGCTGCTCGCGCTGCCGGCCGTGGCCTTGCCCCTGTTCGTCGGCTCGCTCGCCGCTGGCGTGGCCGAGCGCGCGGGCTGGGCCCTGGCCCTCGAAGTGGCCAGGTCCCTGGACGCCGAGTTCGACAACAACCCCACCACCGACCGGCTGTGCGCGGCGGTCCTGGCCCGCGGCGACCCCGGGGCCAGGGCGCGCGCGACGGTCTACCCCTGCCCGGCCCGGTAGGGCGGCCCCGCCGATCGACGGGACCACGCTCCCACCGCCAACCCCAGCCACCACCGACCGCGGGCGACGAAGATCATGGAAGAGACCATCGCTGGCACCCGCACCCTGAGCGATACCTGGGTCCTCACCGAGCCCACCACCCTGCGCGGCTCGCCGGGCGCCTGCATCGAGGGGCACGCCCGCGACGCGCTGATCCGCGTGCGCGCGCCCGTGACGATCGAGAACCTCGAGATCCGCCGGGTGGCGCGCCCCGACGGCACCCCCTCCTGGGGCAGCCTCATCGTGGTGGAGCCCGGCGGGGAGTTGATCGTCTCCGGCTGCCGCCTCGAGGGGGCCGCCCACGGCCACATCGTGGAACGAGGCGCCACCCTCGGCCCCGGCGAGGCCTGGGTTCACGCGGGGGTCGACGTTCGCGGCACGGGGAGGGCGGTGGTCCAGAAGGGCGAGTTCCTCCAGTGCTGTCTCGGCACGCTCGCCTCGGTCTACCCCAGGACCGCGTACCTGAACCTCGAGGTCGATGCTTGCCGGTTCGAGGGATGCGCCGGCGCAGTGCAGGTGTCAGCGGCCGGGCGGGGCAGCGCGCGGAAGTCGGTGGCCCGCGGACCGGGGGCGGTGGCCTACTACCTGCAGGACGGCGAACTGGCGCTCGAACGCTGTGAGGCCCGCGACCTTGACACCGGCATCGCCGCCAACGCCGGGAAGCTCAAGGTCCGGGGTGGTCGGGTGGAGCGCGCACGCGTGGGCATTCGATGCGATGGCAACGGGGTCGCCGCGGCCAGGGACTGCACCATCGAAGGGAGTACCGGGGTCGCGGCGGCGGCGGCTGGGCTCGGCAGCCTGGAGCTTCGGGACTGCACCGTGGCCGCCGGCGCCGGCAACGGCCTGGAGGTCGTGGGCGCCGCCCGCCTGGATGCGCGGGGCGGCTCGGTCGAGGTGGCCTCGGCCGCGCTCCTCGCCCTCGACGCG
>VGRQ01000590.1 GCA_016875315.1 Deltaproteobacteria bacterium
CGAGCGGCTGGCCGCGGTGGCCGCCGAGCGCCAGGTGGCGGTGGCCGCCGAGCGCCAGGCCGCGAGGCTCGCCGAGCTGGCGCGGCGCAGCGAGTCGAGCGTGGGACGCGATGGCGTCGCCCTGTTCAAGCCCGCCGTCGTCGCGGCCCCGGTCACGACCTTCCTCGCGCGGTTCCGCGGTTTCTCCGAGGCGGTGATCGTGGAGGCCACCGATGTCCTCGACGCCATCGAGGCGGCCCGCGCTGCCGTGCCCGCCTGCTTCGAGCTGACAGGGGTCGAGCGAACGGTTTGACAGGCCGCGGCCGGTTAGTCACCCATGCCGCGCGTCGCGACTCCCCGGGGAACGAAACGGCAGCGGCAGGGGTGACTGCGGAGGAGGGGAGAGGGCCACGGCGAGCGTGCTAGCGGCACGCTCGGCGCCGCAGCCCGGAGGCCACGCCGGAGGGCGGAGGGCATGGCCCGGTAGGGGAGGAGGCCGGCGAGGCCTCCTCCCCTGTTTCACGTTAGCCGCGCTTCGCCATGACCCGCGTATTCTCTGGACGCTTGAAGAAGGCCCTGGTCGTGGAGTCTCCCGACCCGGTGCTCGACGAGTTGCTGCTGGCCGAGGGGATCGAGGTCGATCGCCGCGCCGAGGTACCCGACGAGGCCACGCTCGCCGAGTGGCTCCGCGACGGTCACCACGACGTGCTCTTCAAGCGCAGCCGCGTGCCCGTCAGCCGGGCGGTGATCGAGGCGGCGCCCCGGCTCCTCGCGGTGCAGCTCTGCTGCATCGGCGACGACAGCGTCGACAAGCGGGCCTGCGCCGACCACGGCGTGCTCGTGTTCAACGACCCGGTGAGCAACGGTCGCTCGGTCGTCGAGCTGGCGATCGGACACCTCGTGGCCCTGTCGCGACGACTCTACGAGACCTACGATCACACCCGCGCCGGCGGCTTCGATAAGTCGCAGGCCGAGCGTTTCGAGGTGCAGGGGCGCGTGCTGGGCGTGCTCGGGCTCGGCAACATCGGGCGCCAAACGGCCCGCGCCGCCGAGGCCCTCGGCATGCGCGTGTGTTTCTTCGACACGCGAGAGGTGGCCCGCGAGGTGGGCCTCGAGATGGGCTGGGACGACGCCGGCACCATGGAGAATCTCTTCCGCCGCAGCGACGCCGTCACCGTGCACGTGAGCGCCGAAGACGCGCGCGGGCGCACCAACTGGGGGCTGGTCAAGCGCGAGCACTTCGCGATGCTGGCGGCCGATCGTCCCGCCCCCTCCCCTCGCCTCTTCCTCAACCTCGCCCGCGGCTTCCTCTACGAGCCCGCCGATCTCCTCGGCGCCATTCGCGAGGGCGAGGTGCGCCGCGCCGCGGTGGACGTGTACCCCGAGGAACCCCGCGGTTCCGCGCCGTGGACCAACCCCTATGCCGGCGAGCCCCGTGTCGCGACGACGCCACACCTCGGTGCCGCGACCCTCGACGCCCAGCCCCGCATCGCCCGGCGGGTGGCGCAGACGGTCCGGCTGTTCTCGCGGGGCGGGGCCATCCGCGACTGCGTGTACCGTCCCCGGCTGGCCCTCGGGCTCGGCGATGTCGACCCGGGCAGCACCTTGCTCGCGGCCTGTCACAGCACGGTGCGCGGCTCGCGGAAGGCCTTGCAAGACGCCATCTACGAGGCCGGGGCGAGCAACCTCAGCACCGTGCACCAGGACTTCGAGGAGTTCGGCGTCGCCTACGATCTCCTCGCCCTCGACCGCCCGCTGAGCCCCGAGCAGGTCGAACGGGTGGTGGCGCACGCCGCTGCGGTGACCGGGCAGCCCAACGCCATCCGGAGCCTGCGGCAGGTCGAGGTGGGCTGATGCCGTCGCCGCCCTTCCCCCTGCACCTCGAGGGGCGCTACCTCCGCGCCGTCGCGGCCGAGTGGCACCGGGTGAACAAGATGCAGATGCAGGGCGCGCTCAAGGCCCCCGTCTTCGAGTTCACCGACTCCGAGAAGAAGCTCGGCACGTGGAGCCTGGGCACGCGCACCATCACCTTGTCGCGACATCTCGTGTACCGCGAGCGCTGGGGCATCACCGTGGAGGTGTTGCGCCACGAGATGGCCCACCAGTACGCCCACGAGGTGCTCAACGCCACCGACGAGGCCGCCCACGGGCCCGCCTTCCGCGAGGTGTGCGCGCGCTTCGCCATCGACGACGCGGCCCGGGGCATGCCGAGTGCCTCCGAGGCCGACAACCGCCTCAACCGGCGCATCGAGAAGCTGCTGGCACTCGCGGGGAGCGACAACCGGAACGAGGCCGAGGCCGCCGCCGCCGAGGCCCGTCGCCTCATGCTGGTCCACAACCTCGCCACCCCGCCGTCGAACTACACCTTCCGGCAGCTTGGCCAGCCGGTGGCGCGGGTGCCGCAGTACTGGCGCCAGCTCGCCACCATCCTCGCGAAGCACTTCTTCGTGGAGGTGATCTGGGTCTACAACTACTCGGTCAAGCACGACAAGCCCCTGCCGGTGCTGGAGGTGTGCGGCACGCCCGGCAACGTCGACATGGCCGCGTGGGTACACGACTGGCTCCTCGACACCGGTGCCCGGCTGTGGCACGAGGCCGGGGGCGGTAACGCCACCCAGAAAGCACGCTTCTATGCCGGGTTGATGCGCGGCTTCATGGACCGGCTCGAGGAGAGCGCCCGCAAGTCGGCCGAGACCGGCCTCGTGTGGAAAGGCGACCCCGGGGTGATGCAGTACATCGGCCGGCGCCACGGCTCGCTCCGCATGGTGCGCTACACCGTGCGCGCGGGCGACAGCCACTTCGACGAGGGGCGCGCCCGCGGGCGGGAGATCGTGCTCAACCGGCCGGTGACCCAGCGGCCCGCGGGCCCCACGCGGCTGATCGGGAAGGAAGGGTGAAGTTTGCCTTCCTCACCGACCGGCTGCGGCCGGCCGGCACCGCGACTTGCACCCGCGCAACGCTCGAGCTCGGCGACGGGGAGGCGGTGGTGGTCAAGCCGGCCGCGTGGGCGGCGCCGGGTCTCGCCCTCCACGCCAGCACCTGCATCGCGGGACTGAGCCGATGAACGTGGCCGTCCCCGGGCGCCTGTGCCTCGTGGGCGAGCACAACGACTGGGCGGGCGGCGCCAGCATCGTCGTCCCCCTCGACCGGCACGTGCGCTGCCGGGCCACCCCGGCGCCTCGGCTGACGGCGACCGCCGT
>VGRQ01000591.1 GCA_016875315.1 Deltaproteobacteria bacterium
AAGGCCACCATCGGCGTGGGGGCGCCCACCTGCTCGCTGCGCGACATGATCGGCACCGACCTGCTCCTGCTCTGGGGCGCCGACATCGCGAACAACCAGCCCGTCACGATGAAGTACCTCGCCCACGCCAAGGCAGCGGGCACGCGCATCGTGGTGATCAACCCGGTGCGCGAGAAGGGCCTCGAGGCCTACTGGGTGCCGTCGATGCCGGTGTCGGCGTTGTTCGGCACGCGGCTGATGGACGACTTCGTCCAGGTGCGCGTGGGCGGCGACATCGCGCTGGTGCAGGGGCTCCTGAAGGCGCTGGTGGAGCGGGGCGCGGTGGCGCGCGACTGGGTGGCGGCGCACACGGTGGGCTGGGAACTGGTCGAGGCGCAGGTGAAGGCGCTGCCGTGGGCGGAGATCGAGCGACTGGCCGGCGTGACGCGGCAGCAGGTCGAGTGGATCGCCGAGCTCTACGCGCGGGCGCGCACGGCGGTGTCGGTGTGGTCGATGGGCCTCACCCAGCACCGCTTCGGCACCGAGAACGTGGAGGCGGTGGTCAACCTCCACCTCGCGCGCGGCATGTTCGGGCGCGAGAAGACCGGGGTCATCCCCATTCGTGGTCACTCCGGGGTGCAGGGCGGCGCCGAGTGCGGCGTGGGGCCAAACATCCTGCCGGGCAGCGTGGGGATGGAGGCACGCGCCCGCTTCGAGGACCTCTGGGGGCATGCCTTGCCCGCGGAGCCGGGCCTCTCCACGGTGCCGATGGTGCATGCCATGGAGCGCGGCGAGATCGACTTCCTCTACAACCTGGGCGGAAACTTGCTCGCCGTGCTGCCAGACCCGGCTCGTGTCGCGACAGCATTCGGCCGCACCCGGCTCCGGGTGCACCAGGACATCGTGGTGAACACCTCCACGGTGCTGGAGCCGGGCGAGACGATCCTGCTCCTCCCGGCGCAGACCCGCTACGAGCAGCGCGGCGGCGGCACCTCCACCTCCACCGAGCGCCGCGTGCGCTTCTCGCCGGAGATCGCGGGCCATCCCCAGGTGGGCGAGTGCCGGCCGGAGTACGAGATTTCCTGCCAGGTCGTGGCCCTGGCCTTTCCCGAGAAAGCTGCTGCGCTGGCCTACAACGACGCGAGCGAGATCCGCGCCGAGATGGGCCGGGCGATGGAGTTGTACAAGGGCGTGGAGGCGCTCAAGCAGGCCGGTGACTGGATCCAGTGGGGGGGCGAGCGCCTGTTCGCCGACGACCACTTCAAGATGCCCGATGGCAAGGCGCGCTTTGCCGTGGTGGAAGCGGTGGAAGTGGCGGTGCCGGAGGGCGCTCTCTACCTCACCACGCGCCGCGGCAAGCAGTTCAACAGCATCGTGATGAAAGACCACGACCCGGTGCAGGGGGGGCAGGCTCGCGACGACCTGCTGGTGAGCGGCGAGGATCTCGTGACGATGGGCTTCCGCGACGGCCAGCGGGCCGTGGTGCGCAGCGACGTGGGTCGCTTCGAGGTGACCCTCCGGCAGGCCGAGATCCGTCCCGGGGTGGTGCAGGCCTACTGGCCAGAGTGCAACGTCGTCATCGGCCATCGGCTCGACCCGCGGTCGGAGGAGCCCGATTACAACGTGGTGGTGTGGATCGAGCGCGCATGAAGCGGGTGGCCGCCCGGCGACCGGAGGGGCCAGGGCTCGACGACGTGATCGAGGAAGAACCCCTCGAGATCCGCGTGGAGGGCCAGGCGGCGGCGGTGACGATGCGCTCGCCGGGCCACGACCTCGACCTCGCGGTGGGCTTCTTGCTCACCGAGGGCGTGATCGACGGCATCGACGACGTGCGCGCCGTCGCGAGCGTGGCGGAGAACGTGGTGGACGTGCGCCTTGCCGAGGGCGTGCCCCTGCATCGCCAGCGGCTCGCCGATCGCCAGCTCTACGCCTCGTCGAGCTGTGGCATCTGCGGCAAGGCCTCCCTCGACCGCGTGCGGGCGCGGGTGCCACGCCGGGAGGGGTGGGTTCCCGGGCCCGAGGTGATCGACGGGGTGCTCGCCGCGGTGGCGACGCAGCAGGCCGAGTTCGCGGCCACCGGGGGCTGCCACGCGGCGGCGCTCTTCGACCGGGCGGGCGCCGTGTTGTTGCTGCGCGAGGACGTGGGACGGCACAACGCCGTGGACAAGGTGCTCGGCGCCCACCTCCGGGCCGGCGGCGACGCGGTGGGGCTCGGGCTCTACGTGAGCTCCCGGGCCGGGTTCGAGGTGGTGCAGAAGGCCGCCGTGGCCGGCATCGGCGCGGTGGTCGCCGTGGGCGCGCCCACGTCGCTGGCCATCGACGGCGCCCTCGACTGGGGGCTGGGCCTGGTGTGCTGGGCGCGCGGGGGGCGGTGGGCGATTTACTAGGCTGTAGGCTGTAGGCTGTAGGAGGGAGGAGGGAGGAGGGAGGTTGGCGCGGTGGCGGGGCGGCACGCGCGGTCCGCGATGCCGCCGGCGCTCAGGTCCTCCCTCCCAGATCCCTCCCTCCTCCCTCCTGGTCCCTCAGGCCTCTCCGCCACACAGCCGCCGCGCCCTGGCTTTCCACGGCACGTCGTCCGCCAGCTCGGCAAGGGCCAGCTCGGCGTCGAACCGGCCGCCCAGCTCTCCCGCGATCACGCGGGCGCGGCCGCGGGCCAGCGGCGCCTGGGGCGACAGCTCCACCGCGTGCAGCGCGTCCATCGGGTCGCGACGGATGATGGCGCGCAGGGCGCGAAGTTCCGCCCGCAGGCCCTGGAGCCCGCGCTCGTCGGCGTAGCCGATGGCGGTATCCACGGCGGTGGCGATGGTGGGCTCGTTGGCGCGCACCCGGAGCTTCCACGCCTCGGCGCGGAAGAGCCCGGCGCGGCGACCGGCGCGGGCCCAGGCCTGCGCCGCGTTCTGGAAACAGGCCTCGGCCTCGGCCTCGTCGAGATCGTCGTCGAGGTCGGCGGGACCGGCGTACCAGGCCACGCCCAGGGCGCGCAGGCTGTGCCGCAACACGGCGGTCTCGCCGAGCTCCATCCACGCGGCGGCGAGCGCGCCCGCGGCGGCGGCGTGCGGGGCGAGCTGGGCCACCAGCGCGCGCCAGGTGGCGTTGGCGAGGCGGAGATCGCCGTCGAGGCGGGCGAGTTGTGCCTTGCGGAAGGCGGCGGCGAACTGGGCGCCGACGAGGGGCGAGTGGTCGAGCTCGGCCACCA
>VGRQ01000592.1 GCA_016875315.1 Deltaproteobacteria bacterium
GTACACGACGATCGGGGTTTCGTCGTCCGGGAGGTGGGGAACGATGCGCTCGACGCCCTCGTAGTAGGGTACCGGGAGCGCGTCTGGCAGGTGGCCGCGCTGCCAGTCGGACAGCGGGCGCGCGTCCAGCAGCACGATGCGGCGCTTCGCGGCCAACGCGGCCGCCACGTCGGCTGCCGCGACGAAGCGCCCCTGCCGCACGGGCAGCTTCGCCACGGGGGACTTCGCGTTCTGGACGGCGCTGGAGGGATCGGGCGGGTTGACCACCACGGGCGCCGGCGCCGCCCAGCCTCCCGCCCGGCTTCGCAGGAACGCGGTCACTGCATCGAGCTCGGAATCGTCGAGCACCCCTCGAAAGGCCGGCGGAGCGGACTCGAACATTTCAGGGGCGCGGAGCGACGGCGCGTGGTCGGCCGCGTGCCCCTCCCGCTCGGCACCGTGGCAGAGCGCGCAGTACTGGGCGTACAGCGACGCACCGTCGGCGGTGGTCGGGCCGACGTGGGGGTCGGATGCGGCGTGCGCGCGGCCCAGGGGCATGGCTGCGAGACACGCGAACAGCCGCCAGCTTCGCATCGGAAGGCTCACCTGGACACTCGCCAGGTGGAGACCCCCCCCTCGGCGTCCGTGGCCGCGAGGCAGCGGTCGTCCGATCGCCACGCCACCTCCGCCACCGCTCCGGGCAGGACGTCGCCACCAACCACCACGCCTGCCCCGGTGGGGTCGAGGCGCCAGAGCACGACACCGCCCTCTCGCCCGCCGGACGCCAACAGGTGCTCCCGACGGGCGAACGCCAGCGCGGTCACCGGGAGCGGGTGCACCTCGAGCTGCCCGGGCGTCGTGCCTTCCGGGCCATTTCCGGAGAAGCTCCACACCGTCACGGCCTCGCCGCCGCTCGTCGCCAGCAGGTTCCCGCTCGCGTCGAAGGCGAGCGCGGCGGGCTTCGTCGTGTAGCCCGACATCGCGGAGTCTTGGGCCGTGGACCGCCGCCAGAAGTGGACGGTCTGATCCTGGCCGCCGACGGCGACGATAGCCCCGTCGGGGCTCACCGCGAGCGAGACAGGCGAACCCCTCCACTCGAGCGTCTGGGTGGCGGCGTCGCCGCGGGGCGTCCAGAAAGCCACGCGGCCGTAGCAGGCCGTCGCGATCTCTCCAGCACCGGCCCAGACCAGGCCGCTCACCGTGCTCGGGTGCGCGGGGGCCACCCACTCCTGCCCTTGCGCGGACCACGCATGGAGGGCGCGCCCCGCCGCTGCGGCGAGCCAGTCCCCGTTGGGAGACCACCGGACGTGCTCGACCCACGCCTTGCCCAGCGAGAGCCGTGCCTCGGGCTCCCCGAGCGCCGAGTCCCAGATCGCGACCGTTCCGTCGTGGCCACCCGTGGCGACGCGCGCCGATCGGGGGTGGTGGGAGAGCGCCAGGCCTCCGCCTGGGTGGGCTTCGGTGTTGCGCCACCGTACAGCTCCCGTGGTGCCGTCGAATGCGTGGAGGCCTCCGGCCGCGTCGAGCACCAGCAGCGCGTCGCCGCCGGGCGTCCACGCCATGGCGCGCGGGTAGTCGGGCACCCGCGCGCGCCACCCCGGGCGAAGGGCGCCACCCGCCTTCACACCAGGCATGCGTGGAAGCCCTGTCGGATCGCGGTCGCGTCGAGGTTGCGCCCGATGAAGACGAGCTGGTTCCGACGCGGGTCCGCGCCCCAGGGGCGGTCGGGCTGGCCGTCGAAGAGCATGTGCACCCCCTGGAAGACGAAGCGTTGCTCCTCGCCCGAGAGAGACAGGAACCCCTTCATCCGGAAGATGTCGGCGCCCTGCTCGCGGAGGAGGGTGCCCAGCCAGGCGTTGAGGCGCTTCTGATCGAGGCTCCCCTCGACCTCGATGGCGACGGAGCCCACCTCGTCGTCGTGCTCGTGCTGGGCAACCCACGCGCGCTGGGCGTTCGGCTCCACGCGCCGCTCGCCCGTGGCGTCCGCGACCTTCACCCGAAGCCCGAACTCGTCGGCGAAGTGCTCCGCGTACAGCGCCACGGTCGTCGGCCTCTCCAGGACGAGCGGGAACCGCATGGCCTCTGGCCCGACGAGTCTAAGTTGGACGTGGTTGCCGAGCGGGATCCCCATCCCGTTCGCGATCACGCGCGCCGTGTGCGCGTACAGGCGTACGCAGCGCTCGGCGCCGTCTCGGAGCGAGGCGTCGTCGGTGCTCACGTCCGGGAGCACCACGAGGCTCATCGTGGGGTCGGGGCCCTCGTCCAGCTCGAGCACGTGGCTGCCGGCGGGTAGGTGGTACACGCCCGTCCACTCGAACGGGTACTCGGGTTCGAGGAACGTGGGCCGGCGGACCAGCGCCTGGTCCAGGTCGAAGGCCCCGAGGTCCAGGACGGCGCTCACGGGCAGCTCCGCGCGCGTGGTGCGGAAGAACCGCGCCATCCGGTTCATCTCGCGAAGCCGCGTTTCCAGCGCGTCCAGTTCCGGCGCCGCGACGAGGTCGCTCTTGTTGAGCACGATCACGTCGGCGAACGCGATCTGCTCCCCGCACTCGTTGCTCCGCCCGAGCTGCTGGTCGAGGTGGCGCGCGTCGACGAGCGTGACGATTCCGTCGAGCGCGAACGCCTCGCGGATCTCCTCGTCCATGAAGAAGGTCTGGGCGACGGGCCCCGGGTCCGCCAGCCCCGTCGTCTCGACTAGGACGTAGTCGAACTTGTCTCGGCGCTTCATGAGGTTGCCAAGCACGCGGATGAGGTCGCCCCGGACGGTGCAGCAGATGCAGCCGTTCGACATCTCGAAGACCTCCTCGTCGGCGTTGATGACGAGCGCGTGGTCGATCCCGATCTCGCCGTACTCGTTTTCGATCACGGCGATGCGCTTGCCGTGGTGCTCGGCGAGGATGCGGTTGAGCAGCGTGGTCTTCCCCGCGCCGAGGTAGCCGGTGAGGATGGTGACAGGGGTCTTGGCGGGACGGGTCATCGTTCGGAGTCTCGGGAGGAGGGGTTCGGGAGAGGTGACGGGGAGGCCGGCCGCGCGAGCCCGGCGGCGGCGAGTCTTTCGGGGCGCAGCCCCTCGTCGGTGGGGCCGTCGTAGACGATCCGCCCGTCTCGCATCAGCACGACGCGGCGGGCCGCAGGCGGGAGGTGGTGGAGGTCGTGGGTCACCCACAGGCACGCTGCGCCG
>VGRQ01000593.1 GCA_016875315.1 Deltaproteobacteria bacterium
GGACGCGGCGCCGGGGCTGGGCCGGGCGCTCGCGGGCTCGGCCACCACGGTGGAGTCGCGCCTGCTGGCCGCGGTGGTGCTGGGTGGCACCGGGTGTACGGCGGAGGCGCTCGAACTATTGCGCCCGGTGGCGTCGCGGGTGGCCGCGACCCGGCGGGACGAGGCGCTGCTGCTGCTCGCCGACCTCATGTATCGGAACGGCGAGATCGAGGCATCCACGGCGCTTCTTGGCCAGGTGGCAGCGGGCGGGCTCGACGCGGAGCGCCGCGCCGTGCTCCGGCAGCGCGGGCGGATCGGCGCGATGGCCGTCTTGGCGCCCACCGCATGGAGCGCCCACCTTCCCGACCTGCGTCGCGATGCATCCCTCCCGGGGGCCGCCGGCGCCGACGCCTTGCACCTGCTCGCCCAGGTGTACCTCGCCACGGGCGATGACCGCGACGCCATCGGCGCGTGGGCGGAGGTGCTGCGTCGTGACGAGTCTCTGGTTGGCGGCGAGGCGGGTGCCCGGCTCGCGCGCGCCTGGGCCCGGCGCAGCGCCGAGCTCATCGCGGCTGGGCACGAGGGCGCAGCGGTGGCGCTACACCGCGGTGCCTGGCACGACGGGCTCGTTCCCCACCTCGATGACCTGTCGCCACTCGCCGCCGTGGCCGAGCAGTACGCCAGGGGCGGCTTTCCCGACCGGGCGCTCGCGACGTGGAAGACCATCGCCACCACCGAGGAGGCACGGGGTCGCGACAGTGCGCCCGCCGTCCACCAGCTGGCGGCGCTCTACGTCACCACCGGTGCCCTCGGCGACGCCCGCGACAGCGTCCGCTGGCTGCGCCGGCGCCCCTACGGCAAGGCCCACGCCGCCGAACTCGACGTGCTGGAGCGTGCCGCTCGTGGCGAGGCGCCCGGCCAGGTGACGGCGGCCAGCGGCTGCGCCGGGGTGGAACCGGAGCGATCGACGCTATGCGCTGTCCTCGCGCGGGAGAGCGAGGCGCAGGCTGCGCTGGAGTCTGCGCTCGCGAAGAAAAGATTCGCGAGCCGCTAAACCTCCTGCGGGGCTGACCGAAGGGTGAAGTGGAGGTTCTCTCCATGTCACCTACCAGCGGACTCAAGCTCTTCGACGGCCTGTACACCGGGCTCGAGAACGTGCTCGACCTGCGCCGCGCCCAGCACGCCGTGGGCGCGTCGAACCTCGCGAACGCGAACACCCCCGGCTACCTGGCGAAGGAAGTGCCCTTCGATGCCCTCTTGCTGGAGGTGATGGACCTTCCCCTCGCGGGCGAGTCGGTGTCGCCCGAGGCGCGGGTCATGGAGACGATGACCGAGGTGGCCGCGCCGGAGTCGTCGCTCGACGGCAACTCGGTGAATGCCGAGACCGAGGCCACGCGATTGATGGAAAACCGGGTGATGTACGAGGCGGTGGCCGGGGGACTGTCCCGCCGGCTGGCCATGCTTCGCTTCGCCGCTTCCGACGGTAAGATCTAATGGCTGACATCCTCGATACCTTCTCGATCGCCTCCAGCGGCCTCGCCGCAGAGCGAGTCCGGTTGCAGTCCATCGCCTCGAACATGGCCAACGCGCGGACCACGCGCACGCCCGAGGGCGGGCCCTACCAGCGGCAGGTTCCGGTGTTCCAGGCCGAGGTCATCGATCCCTTCGGCGAGTCGCTCGACGCGGCCTCCAGCCGGGTGCAAGTGGCCGAGGTCAAGACCGACGACCGCCCGCCGGTGCGCGTGTACGACCCCACCCATCCCGACGCGGGACCGGACGGCTTCGTGGCCTACCCCGACATCAACGTGCTGCAGGAGATGGTCGACATGATGACGGCGCAGCGCGCCTACGAGGCCAACGCCAACGTGGTGGAAGCCACCCGCGACATGGCGATGACTGCCCTCGGGATCGGGAGGTAGCGATGATCAGGGGCATCGGCAGCGGCGTCGGCGGGCTCGAGGAAGCCCTCGCCCAGGCCGCCAAGAACCAGAAGGCCCGCGGCACGGAGGGAACCCCCGGCGCCGACTTCGGCAACACGCTCACCAGCGCCGTCCAGTCGGTGGAGAACCAGCAGGCCGAGGCCGACCAGTCGGTGTATCGGGTGGCGAGCGGACAGGACGCCGATCTCGCCGGGATGATGATCGCGCTCGAAGAAGCCAACATCGGACTGCGCGCGATGGCGAGCGTCCGCGACAAGGTCGTCGAGGCCTACCAGCAGATCTGGAATATGCCGATCTAGGCTGGAGGCTGGAGGGGTTAGGCTGGAGGGGTCTGACGCAAGCGCCCCTCCCCCGCTGGCGGGGGCCGGCAAACTGGGGCCGGCCGGGGGCCGAAGGCCGGGAGGGGGCTTGGCCTGAAAGCCCGCGGTGAGTTCTCCCCCCCGCGCCCCTCCCCCGCTGGCGGGGGAGGGTGGCCGAAGGCCGGGAGGGGGCCGAAGGCCGGGAGGGGGCTTGGTCTGAAAGCCCGCGATGAGTTCTCCCCCCCGCGCCCCTCCCCCGCGGGCGGGGGAGGGTGGCCGAAGGCCGGGAGGGGGCCGCAGAATCACCTCCGAATTCGCCAGGCCTCCCTTGCCGCTCGCCACGCCCGCGCACATCTCCCCGCCCGTGAGCCATCCCAGGCCAGCCCGCTGGACCCGCACCCGCGGCGCCGCCGTCGCCCGGCGTCTCCGCGCCGACCTCACGCCCGCCGAGCGCCGCCTCTGGCAGGGGATTCGCGCACACCGGCTCGATGGCCTCCACTTCCGCCGCCAGGTCGAGATTTCGCCCTACGTGGTCGACTTCGCCTGCACCAGCGCACGCCTTGTCATCGAGCTCGACGGGGCTGCGCACGATCACGAGCTCGACCAGGTGCGGGACGAGGCGCGCGATGCCGAACTCCGCGCGCGCGGCTACCGCGTGATTCGCTTCGAGAACCGGGAGGTGATGGAGCAGGGCGACGCGGTGATCGAGAGCATCCGGCAGGCGATACGCTCGGGATAGCGAAGGGTGAGCGAGTCGACGGGCAGGCCCCCTCCCGCCCTACGGGCACCCTCCCCCGCGGGCGGGGGAGGGACGCACGGGCTGGCCCCCTCCCGCCCTACGGGCACCCTCCCCCGCGGGCGGGGGAGGGACGCACGGGCTGGCCCCCTCCCGCCCTACGGGCACCCTCC
>VGRQ01000594.1 GCA_016875315.1 Deltaproteobacteria bacterium
TCGCGGTGGCGGCCATCGTCTCGGGAGGCACGCCCCCGCCGGGCAACCCGGCCTGGGGGCCCGGCATCGAGGAGATCGCCGCCTTCCGCGCGCTGGGGAACGCGAACTTGCCGCGAGAGAAGTGCGAGATCGAGAGCGAGCAGCTCGTCGTCGCCCGGGGGCGGCTGTGGTTCGCCGGCCCGGATCCCTCCCGCGCCCGCCGCGAGGGGGAGGCGCACCACGAGCTGGTCGGTCCCGACGGCGTCGTCCCCGCCACGCCCACCGACGTGGTGCGCGCCTGGCGCCTGTTCCCCGGCACCGACCTGCAGCTCGGCCCCTGGGGGCTGCGCTACTCCTCGCTCGCCACCGGCGGCAGCTCGTAGAAACTCGCGAAGGAGTTCCAAAGCTCCCCCGCGAGGTAGCGGGTCCCCGGCGGGTCGGACTTCCTCGACTGCCGGAGGTAGTCGTTGATGATGTCGCCGGCCTCGTTCTCGCGGCGCGCGGGGTGGCGCAGGTTCATCCTGAGCCGAACGACGCCCTTGCTGCCCACGTGGACCATCTCGACGGTGCCATCGGGGAACACGCGTTCCACCACCGCGGAGTGGGACAGGGGGTCGTCGAGCAGGCCGTTGTCGTTGCGGTCGTAGGTGTCGTCGAAGAAGGCGATATCGCCGGGGCGGGGCAGGCGGCGGTGGTGGAGCACGCCGCTGGCAGCGGCCTCGTCGCGAAGCATCGCGGAGCTGCCACTGCGCGGAAGGTCGGCCTTGGCCAGGGCCGCCTCGACCAGCCCCGAGCAGTCCATGCGGTAGCTCTCCCCGTCCACGCGCAGCTGCGCGTCGCCGACGAAGCTGGCCGCCGCGCGCGCGATGTCGACGCCCGCGCCGCCGGGCCGCGCCTCGGCTGGGGGAGCAAGGGGGGCGCGCTCCACCGGCTCGCCGAGCCGCGCCAGGGGCCCCGGCATGCGCAGTCCCGGGGCGCAGGCGCTAAGCATCGAGAGCATGGCCAGCCCGAGCATGGCCGGGCCAGCATAGCCGAGCTTGACGAGTCAAGTCGAGGGCTATTCGTCCTCGGCGGGCTCCTCGGCCTCTTCCTCGTCGTCGCCCATGTCGTCGTCCTCGACCTCGGCGTCCTCGTCGACGTCGCCCTCTTCCTCGAGTTCGTCCTCCACCCGACTGGCCTTGAGGCTCGACTTGCCCCGGTACTTCGCGAGGATCGCCTCGCGCGGGTCGGGGTTCGTATCTTCACGCTGGTCGGCCCCGCACTTCGGGCACAGCGGCTCCGGGCGGTTGAGGTCGTAGAACTTCGTGCCGCACTGGTAGCAGCCGTAGCGCCTGCCGAGCTTCGTCTTGTCCTGCATCGGGTCTCTCGAAGGGGCCGCCATCTATACCGAGCCCCCTCGGCGGCGCAAGCGGAGGCGCCAGGTGTCAACCGACCGGGCGAGTGGGCGGAAGGCGCGATAAGGTGCGCGGCCGCTCGGGGAGCCGGTCATGTTGCTTGTCACGACGCTCTTTCTCGCCTGCCCTCCGGGAGACGAATCCGGCGGCACCGAAGACGTGCGCGTCGACCACGCGAGGGGCGACGCCGAGTCCATCTCGCCGCGCACCTGCGTCAACGAGAGCGGCGTCGTCTACACCACCTGGCAAGACGACCGCGACGGGCAAGACCAGGTGTGGTTCAACAAGTCGGCCGACGCCGGCGTCACCTTCCTCGCCGGCGACGAGTTGCTCAGCAACGGCGAGGGCGACGCCCGCAACCCGGTCATCGCGTGCAGCGGCGACTACGTGTACGTGGCCTGGGAAGACACCCGCGACGGCGAGCTCGAGTACGAGAACATCTACCTCCAGTGGTCCGACGACGGCGGCCGCAGCTGGCAGGACGACGACATCGCGCTCGATGGCGATCCCGACGGCGACTACATGTCCAAGGCCCCGGCCATCGCCGCCGCCGGCGACAACGTCTGGGTGGCCTGGTCCGACCAGGTCAACGGCGCCTACGACATCTTCGTGCAGCGCAGCCAGGACAACGGCGATCGCTGGCTCGACGCCCCGGTGCGGGTCGACACCGACGAGGCGGGCGCGGCCTACTCCTCCTCGCCGGTGATCGTGGGCGACAAGGACGACCACGTGGTGGTGGCCTGGGAAGAACGCCGCGACGGCAACTCCGACATCTACGTGAACTTCTCGAGCGACAACGCCGAGAGCTTCTCCGACGCCGACCGCCGGCTCGACGAGGGCGACGAGGTGGGCGCCACCAACAGCTTCGAGCCCCAGATCGCGATGGACGGCGAGAACGTGTACGTGGTGTGGCACGACGAGCGCTTCGGCGAGAACAAGGACGTCTTCCTCAACCTCAGCCGCTCCTACGGCGACGGGTGGAAAGACGAGGTCATCCGCATGGAAACCGACGCGGAGGGCATCGCCGACTCGCAGAACCCGTCGATCGCCGCGCGCGACGGCGGCGTGTGGGTGGCTTTCCAGGACAACCGCGCCAGCGGCTACGACGTCTTCCTCCAGTACTCGGCCGACGCGGGCAAGGCCTGGCTGGAAGAAGAGTACCGGATGGACACCGACGGCAACGGGCAGGCCCAGTCCTTCGAGCCCCGCGTGGCGGTGAGCGGCGACACCTGGCTCGTGGCCTGGCAAGACCGTCGCAACGACAGCGGCGGCGTGGGCTTCAACGACCTGTTCTACAACTACACCGTCGACGCGGGCGCCACCTGGCAGGCGGGCGACCTGCGCATCAACAGCAACGAGGTGGGCACCGCCTACGCCGTCGACCATGCCGTGGCGGTGTTCGAGGAGCGCATCATCACCGTGTGGGCCGATGGCCGCGCCGGCAGCAGCGACATCTGGGCCGCGAGCCGACCCCTCGGCATCAACAGCGTCTACGTCGCGCCCGACGAGGAGTAGGTCAGCCCGGTGTCGATCGCCGACCTTGTCCTGGTGCTCGGCTGTGACCAGGGCCCCGCCGACCCCCGTCCCGCGCTCCGGGCGAAGTTCCCGGAGGGCCGCCCGGTGCGCCTCGATCCCGACCGGGCGCTCGCCGCGGGCGACCTCTTCGTGGCCTGCGCCGGCGCGAAGCAGGCCGCCCGCGTCGCGACCTCCGACGCCGAGTGGGCGCGCTTGCTGACGGTGG
>VGRQ01000595.1 GCA_016875315.1 Deltaproteobacteria bacterium
CTGGTCGGCGGCAAACATCCGCGAGCTCGTGCCCGCCGCGCCCGCCCGGGTAGGGATCGTGTCGCGACCTGTACCCGCACTGCCCGACTACGATCGCGCGCTGGCCACGCTCTCGGCGGTGGTGGAGCGCTACGCCGGCGACCCCGACAATCCCTGGGCCATCATGCACGGGGTGCTCGCGCGGGGCCCGGAATTCCGCCTCGCCGACGGGCGAGTGGGCCTCGCGCACGTGTTCGCCGCCTACGCCGAGCCGCGCGCCTTCGGCGCCCTCACCCTGCTCGCCTTCCCGAGAACCCGCGAGGGAAAGCCGGTGGAGCCCCACGCCGACCTCGTGTTGAAGAACCTCGCCGAGGTGGGGGTCGATCCCGCCGCGAGTTTCCCGGTCGGCGCCGGCGTGGCCACCGCGGCCGACCTCTACCGCGCCACGCTCCTCAAGACGTGGATCCGCATCAGCGACAACAAGCTCAGCTTCGACGGGTTCAACGACATGCCCTGGGGCTTGCAGGCCCTCGCCACCTGGGCGCCCTCCGACGACCTGCGCTGGGTGGCGGAGGACGGCTCCTCCATGGACCTCGGCGCCTTCACCGACTTCACCGTCGCCGTGCTCCACAAGGAGTCGAAGTTCATGATCCAGGCCATGGCGGCCGGGCAGCCCTTCGAGCGCAAGGGACAGCCACTGTTCTCCTATGCGTGCGGCGGCGCGCACCTCGTCCAGGGGGCTTCCTACGCCGTGGCCCGGGGCTTCGGCCGTCCCGAGTCGCGGAAGGCGGTCGCGGCCCAGGCCGGGCTCCTGTTCTACCGGCTGCCCATCGAGCTGCGCATCTACGACGATGCCATGAAGAAGATGCGCCAGCATCGCCAGAAGCTCCTGGTGCAACGCCTGAAGTTCCTTGGCCATTGGCTCGAGACCATGTCGAAGCTCGAGATCCTCGGCTTCTTCACGCCCGACGAGGTGCAGGGGGCCACCATCGAGGGCGCCGCGCAGAACCTCGTCATCACCGTGAAGGCCATCGAGGACGAGGGACTCTTCGCCGACATGGCCGGGGTGCGCGCGCGCGACGAGCAGCTCTACCTCGACCTCGTGGGCGACTCCGCACACGCCATCCGCGGGCTGGAACTCGCCCTCGGCCGGCAGTCGCTCGCCTGGTAACTACTCTTTCCCGGTCCACTCCGCGGGGACCACGAGCACCGGGCGCTTCACGCAGTCGAGCAGGCGCTCCACCGTGCTGCCGCGCAAGGTGTCGAGGTAGTTCTGGCGCCCCTCGGAGACGACGACGACGAGGTCGGCCTGCCACTCGGCGGCGGTGCGCGCGATCTCGCCGACCGGATCCCCGTTGGAGAACCAGTGGAACAGCTCGCAGCCCGGGGGGACGAGCAGCAGGTCGGTCTCGGGACGGCCAGCGCCCACGTGCAGGGTGGCGAAGGCGCGGTTGGGGCCCGGGAGCGCGTTGGCGAGCGCCAGCGCGGCGTCGAATCCTGGAGCGGGGTGCGGGCGCATGTCGATGGGCGCGAGCACCCGGCTGATGCCGGCCTCGCCGGTGGTGGCGTCGACGAAGCCGTCCGACCCGCTCGGGATGACCAGCACCGGCACCGGCGCGTGCCGCAGCACCGGCGCGATCACGCTGGGCTGGATCCAGCGCCAGATGCCGCTCCGGCCGTGACTCGCCATCACGATGAGGTCGGCGTGGCTCTCCGACATCTCGCTGAGCACGGCGGCGTCGGCGGCCTGGCCCACGATCTGCGAGCGCCGGGCGCGGATGCCGAGGGCCTCGACGTCGGCCTCGGTGGCACCCCGGCGCAGGTGCCCCCAGCGCACCAGCGTCTCTGCCACGCTCGGCGCCCAGCGCCAGTCGGCCTGGTCGTTCTTCGGCTCGGCGTGGAAGATGTCGAGCTGGGCGCCCAGGGCCACGGCGAGCCGCAGGCCGTGCGCGAACGCGGCATCGGCCTCCATGGAGAAGTCGGTCGGCAGGAGGATGGAACGAATCGCGGGCAACGGTGACTCCGTGTCTGCCCGCACAGGTGGCAAGTCGCGTGCCGCGCGAACTACGCCCGATCTCCCGTGAGCCGGCCCCGGGCGGTGTGTGAGACCACCCACGTCGCGGCGCGGAACTACCCGCCCTGGCGACCCACCATGCGCATGATGCCGTCCATGTCGGCCTGGTGCTCGGCCTCGCGACGGCGAATCTCGTCGAAGCAGGCAAGCAGCACCGCCTGGCGCACCTGGGCGAAGTTGCGCCCCGGCTCGCCTGCCTCGATGCGACGCCTCACCTCCCGGGCCTCGGCGGCGGCGCGGGGGCGGCCGGCCAGGGTGAACGCGAGCGTCACGTGGTCGCAAGCGGACATGAACTCGTCGCGCGACAGGCGGAGCGCGCGGTCGAGCCCCTCGTCGAGCCAGCCGTCGGGGGTGCCGGGCTCGTGCGCGCCGAAGCCGCTCTCGGCGAGCTCTTCCACCAGCTTGCCGTCGACCAGCCAGGCGGGGAGGGCCCAGTCGGCCGGGTCGCCGTCGTCGTTGCGAGCGGCCGGCGCCTGCCGCGCGGGGTCGAGCAGGCGCGCTGCGGTGAGCGTGGCGGGATCGACCTTCTCGAGCAGGCGGTCCCAGCCGTGGGCGTGACGACCCTGCACCAGCGCGTCGCCCACGTGGAGCGCGGCCACGAAGGGGATCTCGTGCATCCCCGCGTCGTGCTCGAGCTCCCGCCAGAACTGGCGCAGCTCCGAGCGCGTGGCGTGGCCGTGCTCGTCTTGCAGCTTCGATCCGCCGTAGACCAGCTCCATGATGCAGCTCCCCTCCCGGTCGGTGGCCGTGAGCACGAGGTGGATGTTGCCGAGGGGGTTGGGGGTGGAGATGAAGGCGCGGGGAGGCACGTGGACCTCCTCGGTGCCGAGCGAGAACGCGCGCGGCGCGGCCGCCTCGGCCACCTTCAGGCCGCGAGACTTGAGCTTGTGGAGCCCGGCCGCGGCGAGTTTCCGCAGGTTCTTGGGCGCCTGAACCGCCTGCAGGGCGGCGGCGTTGCCGAGGGCCACGGCGGCATCGACCGCGAGGTCGGCGTCGGGGAGGGCGGCGAGGTTGCCCTCGCCATCGTGCGCCCAGGCCACGGTGGCGGCGTGACCGGTG
>VGRQ01000596.1 GCA_016875315.1 Deltaproteobacteria bacterium
TGGCGAGCACCGCCCACGCCACCGCGAGCGGCAACAGGCCCGGGAGGTGGAGGGGATGAGCAGCGCCGTCACCAGGATCACCACCATCCGGGGCAACGCTCCGAGCACCTCGCCAACCCCCTGCACCGCCGCGTCGACCCGGGGATCGCCCACGCAGCGAAGCAGGCCGCCGGCGATGCTGCTCGCCGCCACCACGCCCCCGGCCACCAGTGCCGGCCCCAGCACCACTCTCGCGCCCTGCTGGGCGTACTCCAGGAGCGGGCGCCCGGCTCGGTCGGCACCGAAGGGCCACGCGGCCAGGGGGCCCACGAAGCTCCGCGAGGGCTCCGGTTCCATCAGGTGGGCCGGCGCGGCGAGCGCGGCCGCTGCCAGCAGGGCGAAGGCGCCGAGCGCCAGCAAGGTGGCGATACGACGATTCACGCCGCCACCACCGGCGGCGCGTCGGCGCCGTCGCGCACTGCGGGTGCGCGACGTACCCACATTGCCACCGCGATCTCCACCAGCGCCTGGATGACCAGCAGCACGGCGCTCACGACGGCAAACGCGGTCGCGGCGGCGAGCACCACGCCGAAGTCCTGGAGGAGGGTGCCCGCCCACAGCAGGTCGCCGAGGCCGTTGATGCGCAAGACCACCTCGACGACAACCGTGCCGCTCAGCAGGTGGAGCACCCTCGCGCGCAGCTGCCCCGCCAGGGCGGGCGCCACGTTGGGCAGCATGTTTGCCAGCGGCCGTTCCCCGCGCAGGAGCGCGATGCCGACGTAACGCTGGTTGCGCTCGGCGGCGAAGAGCCCGCGCACGCCGGACACGGCGGCGGCGAAGGCGCCGTCGGCGAGGCCGAGCACCAGCGCGCCCAGGACCAGCCGCAAGCGGTTGGCCTCGGGAAGGAAGCTCTGCGCGCCGTACTCGAGCTCCACGTAGGCGGCACCGAGCAACGAGAAGACCACGGCCGGCACGAGCCCCACCGCGTGGAAAGCGCCATCGGCGCGCTCGGGGATGAGGCTGGTCGCCGAGCCCACGGCGCCGAGCACCAGCGGAACCAGCGCCACGAGCACCAGCATCACCGTCGTGGGGACGGACTCGTCGAGCAGGTCGCGAACGGGCAGGCCCTGCTCCACACGCCACGAGCGCCCGAACTCGCCCGTGAGCGCGTCGCCCATCCACGCGCGGAAGAAGTTCCACGGGCCCGCGTCGAGGTTCCAGCGGGCCGCCAGCTCGGCGGTGCCGCCGCAGGTCTCAGGAGGACAGATGATCTCGGCAGGATCGCCCGGCAACGCCCAGATGAGCAGCGTGATGATGGCCGGCACCGCCAGCGGCAGGATGATTGCCGCCAAGAGCCGCACCCCGGGCCGGATCCACCAGGCGGTCATCCCGGCGGCCTACTGGTACTTCCAGCCGTCGACTTCGGTCCAGTAGTTGAACGGCGCGATGACGTTGCCCCGCACCTCCGTTCGCCAGGCGCTCTTGGTATCGAGCTTCCACAGGAACAAGTAGGGCAGGTCTTCGGCCAGCGTCGCGTGCAGCTTGTGGTAGGCGTCGTAGGCCGCGGTGTCGGTGCGCGCCTGGTTGTACTCGACCATCAGCTGGTCGGCGCCGCTGTTGGAGTAGTTGAACACGTTGCGCGCGCCGGTGGTCGTGCCCGAGCGGGTCTGGAAGAGGTCGTTCACCTCTTCGACGAGACCGAAGCTCCACTTGCCGATGAGCAGGTCGAACTCGGTGGCCTTGCCGGTGACGACCTTGCGCGCCCAGTCGTCGGCCGACACCTTGCTCTCCTGGCGATCGAAGCCAGCCGCGGAGAGCTGGTTGCCCACCTGGGTGAGCAGGTCGGGCGCCTCGACGTCGAGCGACGCCATCATGCCGATGTTCAGGGTGACGGGAGCACCCTTGTAGTGCCAGCGGCCGCCAATCTGCGTGAGCCCCGCCTCGGTGAGGAGCTTGGTGGCGGCAGCGCGATCGGACTTCTCCTTGACGGGCACCTGCCGGTTGTAGAAGGGCGAGGACTGGACGAAGGGCCCGGAGATGAACTCGCAGGGGCTGTTCTGCTCGCCGGGCTTCACGCCGACGGTGAGCTGGCGCAGGTCGCTGCGATCGAGCACGAGGTCGATGGCCTGCCGCACCTTCCGCTCGACCAGCGCCCCCTTCTTGGTGTTGACGCCGATGAACCACCAGCTCCGCAGGTCGTAGCTCTTGAGCTGCAGGTCGTCGGAGGCCGACACGTCGGGACGGTAGGGCGGCGGCACGGCGATGATGCCCTGCACGCCGTTGGACTGGAGCGTCTTGACCTGGACCAGCGGGTCCTGGACCTCCTGCAGCGACATCTGCGGGATGGTCGGCGCGTGGTGGGCGTTGGCGTAGGCCTCGAAAGTGACGCCGCGCCGTCCCTTGTTGCCCTTGAAGGGCCCGGAGCCGATGGGGTGCTGGCTGAAGTCGTCGTCCGGGACGACGGCGGTCTTGCCGGCGAACTTCTCCGAGGGCAGCAGCGAGAACATCAGGCGTTCCTGGGGGTTGTGGAACACCTTGGTGAAGCGGACGGTCGCCACCTGGGGCGTGGTCGCGTCGCAACCCGCGAGCACACCACGGTAGCCCTCGGCGATGGGACTGGTGGTGCCCGGGTCGAGCATCGCCGACACCGTGAAGCACACGTCCTTCGAGGTGACGGCGGTGCCGGAGTGCCACTTCAGGCCCGGCTTCAGGGTGACCCGGTAGGACTTCCCGCCATCGGCGAGTTCGCCTTTCTCCACGAGGCGGCTCATCATGCGGTTGTCGATGGCGCTGTGGAAGAACAAGCGGTCGAAGACCAGCTCCTGGGCCCGGTAGTCGGCCATGGAGCTCGCGTAGAGCGGGTTGAGGGTCCCGGGGAGCTGCTCCTCGTAGAACGACAGCGGGGCGCCCGCGAGCAGCGCCGCGCTGGCGATGCCGAGCGCGACGAGCACGCCGCGCCTGTCGCCGCTGGAGGGAGTCGATCCTGGGGTGGTGGGGGTCATCACAACTCCTCAGTGCATGGGAACGCCGGGGACGGCGTTCCGGCTCAGCCGGATGTGGAGGGCGTCGAGAGGCGCCCGGGCCACGTGCAGGCCCGGGAGCATCGACAGGTTCTGGTGGACAATCTCGGCA
>VGRQ01000597.1 GCA_016875315.1 Deltaproteobacteria bacterium
GGCTCGGCGGCCCCGCTCTCGGCGGCCTGGCCGTCCTTGGAGGAAGCCACCGCGGGCGCGGGCGCGTCGGCGAACTCGGGCAGCGCCTCGCCCTCGGGCACCTCGAGGAAGGTGCCGAGGGCGATGCTCCCGGCGGCGCCGGTGGCCACACCGGCTCCGAGGGACATGCCCAGTGCCGCCAGGGCGCGGGCGCGAGTGAGTTGAGGCAGCCGGGGCATGCGGCCGCCCACCTAGCAAGATCCGGGCCACGCGGGAAGTGCCGAGGATAACGAAGTCGCCGCCGGCCGCCGCGCCATCTTGTCAACTTGGCACGGCGAGGGCGGCGGGCCGTGACAGACTGGCGGTCAGCCGCCGTCTCAGATCCTTGATACGATGCGAGCCCGAGGAGCCCGGTGCATACGCGAACCCGCACCCAGACGGTCGTGTTCACCGACATGGCCGACTACACCAAGTCGGTTGTCAACAGCGATCGCGAGGCGCTGCGCAACCTCCTGGCGCAGCACCAGGCCATGGTGGAGCCGGTGCTCACGCGCCGCGGCGGGAGGATCGTCAAGGGTCTCGGCGACAGCTTCATGGCTCTATTCGACAGCGCCACCGAGGCCGTCCGCGCCTGTCTCGATCTCGTCGAGGCCCACGCCCCCGGCTCCGCCGGCGGGGTGTGCTTCCGCGCCTCGTGCGCTACCGGCGACGTCGAGGAAACCAGCAACGACGCCTTCGGCGAGACGGTCAACCTCTCCTCGCGCATCAACGCCAAGACACCGGCCGGCGAGGTCTGGATCTCCGCCAGCACCTGGCACTGCATGAACCAGGCCGAGATTCCCTGGGACAGCACGGGAAAACACAGCCTCAAGGGTATCCCTGGCGAGGTCGAGGTCTTCCGCGCCGTGCCCCAGCACCAGTGCATCCTGCCCGACGTGCTCGCCGCCGGCGTGCGCACCGGGAAACTCGTGACGTGGAAGCTGGGCGATCCCGTCCCCGCCGTGCCCCCGGCGGGCCACGTGGTGCTGGTGGGCCACCGGGTCGGCACCCCCGCGCTGGCGCAGGCGGCCGACAGCCTCCCGATCGTCGACCCCTCGCACCTGTGGCTCCAGGCCTACGCCATCGGTCCCGCCGAGCGAATCGAGTGGTCGCGACACGGCCGCGGCATGCTGATCAGCACGCCCGCGGCCCTCGACGCGACGATCGCCCGGCTGTCGGCGCCAGTCCACCGCCCCGTCGGCAGCGAGACCATCATCCTCGACGGCGGTGCCGTCTCCGTCGTCAACCTGGTGCTCGCCGGGCTCGGCCTGCCCGCCGTTCCCTACGCCGAGGTGGTGGCCGGCTACAGCTACGACCTCCTCTCCGATGGTCGATGGGTGAACCAGAGCGACCGCGCCCTGGTGCGCGTCGACGTGTCGAGCGCGGGCGCCACCGTCGCCGTGCTCGCCCCGGGCGCGGTGATCGACGGGCAATCCACCCCGGTCAACAGCACCGTGGCCCTGAAGGACGGCATGGTGATCCACACCTCGGCCGGCAGCTTCAAGTACAGCCTGCTCAACGCCGAGGGCTACCTGGGCGTGTTGCTCGGCGACTCGCAGATCCGGCTCGGCGTCGCGAGTGGACAGCGAGTGGAACTTGGCCGGGAACCGCAGCACCCCGGGCTTCTGCTGCCTGATCGCAACAGCCAGGACAACATCCGGTGGTGCGCAGGCCCGCGCGCCGCGCGCGCCCGCGAGAAGTACTTCACCATGGACAAGTCGCTCACTGGCCGCCGGCAGACGGTGGTCGCCGTCGAGGGCAACCGCGTGACGGTCGAGCCGATCCACCCCACCTGTCCCACCGTCATCCTGCCCCCGCGGGGGCCAGCGGTGCGCGTGCCCTCGGCGCGCCTCGCCGGCGTGAACGACGCCCTCCTCCTCGGCACCACCGTCGTCGCCATCCGCGACGCGACCCCAACCAGCTATTGACGGCGAGCTACTGAGATGCCCTTGCACGAACTCGCGCGCCTGCTCCGGCGGCTCCCCATCTTGAGCTCCCTCGGTCCCGACGAGGCCGTGGCCCTTGCCACCCGTTGCACCGGCCTCCGCTACAAGCCGGGAATGCGGATCTTCAGCGAGGGCGAGTATGCCGACAGCGTGATGGTGGTGGTGAGCGGCTCGGTGCAGATCAGCGTGGCGGTGGCCGATGGCCCCGACCTGGTGATCGCGATGGAAGCGCCGGGCTCGATCCTCGGCGAGATGGCGCTCATCGACCCCGCTCCCCGGGCCGCGAGCGCCGTGGCGGTGGAAGAGACTGTGGTCCTGGTGATCGACGCCCACGCCTTCGCCGACTTGCTCGCCGCGGGCCACCCCGCCGCCACGGGCATCCTCCGCACGGTGGCCCTGCAGGTGTGCGCCCGGCTGCGCGCCCTCGAGAGCAAGCTCGACCGGATGCTGGCCAACCCGGCAGGCGACCTCCGCGCCGAGCTGGCCGATGCCAGCAAGAGGATGGCCCGATGATCGCGACCGACTTGCGCCAGGTGCCGAGCCTGGCCGATTTCCCCGACCACGACCTCGAGGTGCTCGCCGGCATCGGGCGATCGCTCGTCTTCCCGGCCGGCGCGGCGATCATCGAGCAGGGCGAGCGAGCCCGCGCTGCCTACATCCTGCTGCACGGCGAGGTGGAGGTGATCCGCCGCCTCCCCGGCGGGCAGCGCACCCGGCTCGGCGTGCTGCAGCGCGGCGCGATCTTCGGCGCCGTGGCCTTGATCGACGGGGGGCTGCGTGCCGCGAGCTGCCACGCCGGCACCGAGGTGCGCGTGCTCGAGCTGCTCGGCGACGACTTCCAGCGGCTCTCCAACGCGTGTACGCCGCTCGGCGCCCGTTTCTTGATGGCCATCTGCCGCCAGCTCGTGCGCGACCTCCGCGGCACCAACCAGCGCATGGCCGAGCTCGCCGGGCTGTCCACGCTCGCCCCGGAAGACATCGCCACCTCGCTCGGCGGGAGCCTGATCTAGCCGCGTCCCTAGCGCAGGCTCAGCGCGGCGAGGCCGTCACTCACCCGGATCTCCCGCGCGACCGGGCGCCGCAGGTCGCGGAGGCCGGCCGGCAGCGCGCCAACGAGAGCGAGGCAGCGCTCGCGCAGGTCGCCA
>VGRQ01000598.1 GCA_016875315.1 Deltaproteobacteria bacterium
CTCGCCTCCGCCGGGCTGGCGCACCCTCGACGACCTCCTGGGCGGCGCTGGGCGCGGCGGAATACCGGGAGGAGATGTTGGAAAGCAGTAGCGTGGCGGAACGGCTCGCGCGTGTCGACGCGGCGGCAGGCCGGCTCCGGGCGCAGTTCGGCGAGCCGGTAGAGGTGGCGATCGTCCTCGGGAGCGGGCTCGGCGACATCGCGGGGCGCGTGGCCGACCCGGTCATCGTCGACAACGAGGCGGTGGGACTGCAGAAGACGGGCGTGGGCGGCCACGCCGGGCGCATCGTCGTGGGCAAGCTCGCGGGACGTCGCGTGGCGGTGATGTCGGGGCGCGTACACGTGTACGAGGGCCACCCGCTCGATACCGTGGTGCTCGCCGTCCGCGCGCTGGCACGCTGGGGCGTCAAGGGGCTCTGCCTCACCAGCGCCGTGGGCGGCTGCGACCCGGCGCTCGGCGCGGGCTCGCTGCTGCTCGTGTCGGACCACATCAACCTCAGCGGCGCCAACCCGCTGCGCGGTCCCAACATCGACGCGCTCGGTCCCCGCTTCCCCGACGTCACGCACCTCTACTCGCCGCGCCTGCGCGCACTCGCCCAGTCCTGCGCCAGCGAGGCGCTGCCCGAGGGGGTGTACGCGGCGATGCCCGGCCCGAGCTACGAGACGCCCGCCGAGATCCGCATGCTGCGCACCCTCGGTGCCAACGTGGTGGGGATGAGCCTCGTGCACGAGGCCATCGCCGCGCGCCACGCCGGGCTCGAGGTGCTGGCGATCTCGGTGGTGTCGAACCCGGCGGCCGGGCTCAGCGCCGCCGAGCTCACCCACGCCGACGTGACCGAGACCTCGCGGCAGGCCGCCGGCCGCCTCGGCGCGCTGCTCGCGCGCGTGGTGGAGCGCTGGTGACCGACGACGCCCTCGTGGCCGAGGCCACCTCCGCGCGGGCCCACGCCTATGCCCCTTACAGCCAGTTTCGCGTCGGCGCGGCGGTGCTCGGCGGCTCGGGCCAGGTGTACCGGGGCTGCAACGTGGAGAACGGGAGCTACCCGCTGTGCGTGTGCGCCGAGCGGGTGGCGATCATGAACGCCATCGCCGCCGGCGAGAGCCGGGTGTCGCGACTCGCGGTGGTGACCGACACCTCGCCGCCCGCGAGCCCCTGCGGCGCCTGTCGCCAGGTGATCTTCGAGCTGGGCGGTCCCGAGTGCGTGGTCATCTTCGCCAGTATCCACGGCGAGAGGCGACAGTTGCTCGCGCGCGAGTTGCTGCCGGAGGGATTCGACGGCGCCCTGTTGCGTGAGCGCGCTCCTCGCTGAACTGCTGGGCTGCGCCGCGAGCGCCGCGCCCGCGGTGGACCTCGCGTTTGTTGGCGGGACCATCCACACCATGGACGATGATCGTCGCGTGGTGAGTGTGCTCGCCGTCGACGGCGGGCGGGTGGTCTACGCGGGCGACGACCGGGGCTGGGTGCAGCGCGCCGTCGAGGTGGTCGACCTCCAGGGCGGGGCCCTGTTCCCCGGGTTCGTCGACGCGCACGTGCACCTCGTCGAGGGGGGCGTGGAGACGCTGGGGGTGCAGCTCGCGGGGGCCGGCACGGTGGAGGAGATGGTGGCGCGGGCAGAGGCATGGGCGGGAGCGCACCCCGCTGCCGAGTGGATCGTGGGCGGCGGCTGGGACGCGTCTACCTTCAACGACCTGCTCCGCGCCTCGCAGATCGACGGGATCGGACGCCCGGTCTTCCTCGCCTCGGCCGACGGGCACTCGGCGTGGGTCAACCACGCGGCGCTGCGCGAGGCGGGCATCGGGCGACAGGCGCCCGATCCCGACGACGGTCGCTTCGAGCGCGACGAGCACGGCGCGCCCAACGGCACCCTCCGCGAGACGGCGGTGGATCTCGTCGGCGAGTTCTTGCCCGAGCCCACCGAGGCGGAGCTCGATGCCGGGCTCGCCCACGCGCTCGCCCTGGCCCGGGCGCACGGCATCACCTCGGCGATCGATCCCAACGTCGACGAGGCCACCCTCGCCACCTATGCCCGTGCCAACCTCGGCCCGCGGGTATTCACGGCGGTGGAGCTGGTGCCCGGCGAGCACGAGGCGGCCGTGGCGCAGCTCGAGTCGCTGCGGGCGCGCTTCGAGGGCGACCGGCTCGCCGTCGACGCGGCGAAGCTCTACGTCGACGGCGTGGTGGAGTCGCAGACCGCCGCGCTGGTGGACCCCTACGACGGCGGCGACACCGTGCACGCGGCCTTCACTCGCGAGGAGATCGTGGCCGCCGCGCTGGCGGTCGACGCGGCCGGCTTCGACCTGCACGCCCACGCCATCGGCGACGCCGCCGTGCGGCTGGTGCTCGACGCGATCGAGGAGGTCGAGCGCGCGCATGGTCGTCGCGATCGTCACCCGGTGATCGCCCACCTGGAGCTCGTCCACCCCGGCGACCTGGCTCGCTTCGCGGTGCTCGACGTCCTCGCGGCCTTCCAGCCCTACTGGGCCTTCCCCGATCCCTACATCACCGACTGGACCATCCCCGTGGTCGGGCCCGATCGCGCCGAGCGTCTCTACCCGCTGGGCTCGGTCGCCCGGGCCGGCGGCACGCTCGTGGGCGGCAGCGACTGGTCGGTCTCGACGATGAATCCCTGGGAGGCCATCGAGGTGGCCGTCACCCGGCGCGATCCGGACCTCCCCGGCCCCCCGCTGGCGCCCGGCGAGGCCATCGACCTCGACACGGCCCTCGCGATGTATACCCGCGACGGCGCCCGGGCCATCGGCCGGGAGGGCGAGCTCGGTACCCTCGAGGTCGGCAAGGTCGCCGATCTCGTCTGGGTTGACCGAGATCCCTATTCGGTGGCGCGGGTTTCGGGCGTTCGCGTCGTGAGGACATGGATACGAGGTGCGAGGATACAAGGTGCCGGAGGTTAAGGGTTAAGACTTGGCTGTTGACACGCCAAGAGCTAGGTGGGTGTTGACAGTTCAGCGGAGGCGCCGCGCGGGCGGGCGCGGCGCCTCCGGCCCGGCCAGCTACTGCCCCAGCCGCCGGAGCATGGCGCCCACGCGGCGGAGCTTCGCCTGCTGCTCGCTGGCCCCGGGGACGCCGCAGAAGTC
>VGRQ01000599.1 GCA_016875315.1 Deltaproteobacteria bacterium
GGCCACGCCGAGGCCGCGGGTGTCGGCGGCCAGCGCGTGGGCGAGCACCGGGTGGGCGAGGCAGAACGACGCCGCCAGCGTCAGGCCGGTGCCGCCGAGCGAACGCGCGATGCGCCCGCCAGGCACGAGGCAGAGCGCCATGCCCAGCATCGCCACGAGGCCCACCCCCACGCGCGCGTCGGGCATCCAGCCCGCGAGCAGCAGGGGCACGGGGGGTCGATACGAGAGGTCGAGCGCGTTGGTCTCACGACCCCACAGCGCCCGGGCGACCGCCGCCAGCTCGCCGGTGTCGCCTGGGAGCCGCGGGTGCCCGAGCAACAGCCAGGCCAGCAGGCAGAGCGGTAGGAACCAGCGGGGGTTCACGGCGTACCCGTAACGGGGAAGGGAGCACGACGGCGGGCCCTCCCGCCGCGGCGCCTGCTCACGCTGGAGTCCCGAGGCGGCTACACTCGCCCGGTGGACGACACCGTGGACTACGCGGAGCTGGGCGAAGTCGACCGGGTGCGCGTGGACGTGGCCGACTACCCCGGGGCGCTGGCCACCAGCGCCTACGGCAGCACCCTGGCCGCGCCGCCGTCGCCGGGCATCCCGTGGCGGGTGGACGAGGCGCCGGTGGTCGACGAGTACGTGGCCACCGAGGCCATCGAGGCACTCGCCGTGGAGCCCTGGCACGCCGTGGGTGCCGACGGCAGCGGCGTGCGCGTGGCGGTGTTCGACGTGCAGTGGTTCAACGCGGCGGTGGCCATCGAGGAGCTCGGCAACGTGAGCACGCAGGACTGCGAGGCCCACCGTTCCTGCGAGCCGGCGATGGACACCCTCCGTCCCCGGTACTCATGGGAAGAGGGCAACCACGGCGTGGCCTGCGCCGAGGTCATCCGCGACCTCGCGCCGGGCGCGGAGCTGTTCCTCGTGCGCGTCAACGGGCTCACCACCTTCGAGAACGCCGTGGACTGGGCCATCGGCGAGGACATCGACGTGGCCAGCATGTCGATGTCCTTCTTCAACAACTCCTTTCACGACGGCACCGGCCCGCTCAACGACGCGGCCGCCCGGCTCGCCGCCGGTGGCGTGCTGCTGGTGAACTCGGCGGGCAACTACCGCTACGAGCACTGGCTCGGCACCCTCGACGACACCGATCGCGACGGCGATCTCGACTTCGACTGGGGCAGCTCCTACCTGCCGGTGTACCTCGGCGCCGGGAGCCAGAGCCTCCAGGTGAGCTGGGACGAGTGGAGCGCCTGCGGCGAGACCGATCTCGACGCCATCGTCTACGACAGCGACGGCGACGTGGTGGGCGAGGCCTCGGCCACGCAGGACCCCGAGGGCGACAGCTGCGCGCCCATCGAGCGGGTGACCGTCCACGCCGAGGACGAGGACTGGTACTACCTGCGCGTCGTGCGCAGCCGCGGCGGCTCCCCGCTGCGCGTGGGGGTGTACGCCCGGGGCGGCACCGCCTACGACTGGCAGCCGGGCAGCCTCGCCGACCCGGCCTCGAGCCCGGCGGCCTTCACCGTGGGGGCGGTGCGTGCCGACGGCTATGCGCACAACAACGCGGAGTCCTTCAGCTCGCGCGGCCCCACGCGGGGAGGCTTCGACAAGCCCGACATCGCCGGCCCCGACGGCCTGTCCACGCGGACCTACGGGCCAGTGGGCTTCTACGGCACCTCGGCCTCCACGCCTGCGGTGGCCGCGGCGATCGCGGTGCGGATGTCGGAGGAGCCGGGGCTCTCCGCGAGGGCGGCGGCCGACCAGCTCGCGGCGAATACCCTGGATGCACGTCCCACGTGGGCGTCGTGGGACGGGGCCCTGGGGGCGGGCCGGGCCCGGCTCTGGGACCCGTCCGCCGAGAGCCCCTGCGGGGGCGGGGCTGTCGCGGCGGTGGCCCCCCTGCTATGGTGGGGTCGTTTCCGCCGGAGAGACGCTTGTTCGCGCTGAGCCTCGCCCCCTTGCTCGGATGCCACGTCCTCGAGGAGTACTCCGTGGAGTGCACCTCCGACATGCCATGCGCCAAGGCCGGCGACACCGATCCCGACGCCGACACCGATACCGACACGGACTCCGACACCGACACCGACACCGACACCGGGCCGCCTCCCGAACCCAGCGTGGGCTGGGTGGTGTCGCTGGTGGGCGGCACCACCGGTCGCGTGCGGGTGTACGACCCCTCCACGCGAGAGGTCACCTACGAGTGGGCAGGCTTCGGTACCTACGGCGGCACCGCGTACTACAATCCGTCCACCGGGGCCGGCGTCCTCTTTTCCGACGACGAGATCGTCTTCCTCGGCGCCGACGGCACCACCAGCACCTACGGTGGCGGCCTGTCAGGTTCGCGCTACGACGTGTCGCGACTCGGCCGCTACGGCATTCTCGCCCTCCAGGGCGGGGTCATCCGTTTCGACGAGAGCTTCTCCGTGCTCGAGCTGATGATCGTCTACGGCACCTTCGGCAACACTCTGCCCGTCGGGGGCAACGCCAACGTGGGCTACCTCGCCGACGTGGCCAGCGGCGGCCCCGACTTGTACACGCTGCAACCCAGCGGCAGCTACGAGCTCACCTACACCGACTACGACAGCAGCACGCAGCGCGGTGCCAACGTGTTCGTCGGTCCTGGCGACGCCCCCTTCGGCTGTTCCTCGGGCGGCGGGATCTACGAGGTCGACGACCTGATGGTGGGCTCGCGCGATCCCTACCTGTCCTACGACGGCGAGGTCACCGACGTGTCGGAGTGCGCGTACGATCCCCAGAGCGACCAGTTCCTGCTGTTCTCGCCCACCGCCGGCGTGATTCGCGTGGATCCCGACGGCACCGGCAAGCAGGTCTTCTCGCCCCCCAACGGCTACACGCTCCACAACGTCTACTTCTACGAGATCTGATGTCGCGACACTATCTGGTTCTCGCGCTGGTCCTGGCCGGTTGCAAGGGATGCGAGGAAGAGGAGGCCCTGCCCACCGTGGTCACGCCGGTGGGCGGCGCCCCGGTGGCCCTCTGGCTGGGCAGCGGCTCGGGCCCCGGCGTGGCCGAGGTGCCGGTGCTGCGCGTGGACGAGATCGGGGCCCCGGTGGGCGGCGACGCCGTCAACTTGTC
>VGRQ01000600.1 GCA_016875315.1 Deltaproteobacteria bacterium
TTCGTCCGTTCAGCGCTTGCCTCCACCGAGCTGGGGGCGCTGGCCTGGCTCCCGGATCACGACGTCCTCGGGGACCTCGTCCATCATCGGCGTGGTGTCGGGCTCCACGGAGGTGCTCCGGCCGCAGGGCGACTCGCCCCCCCAGGGCGCCCAGGCCGAGGTGTCGATGTCGTCGTAGATCGGCTCGCCGAGCACCTCGGTGAGCCGCGAGCCCACGGTGGCGATGCGCTTGAGCGCCTTGCGCTCCCCCAGCGCCGCATCGCGAAGCATGATGCGCTTGTCGAGTACCACCCACGCGAATCCAAGCTCGCCGATGGCTTCCTGGTCGGCCGGCTCGATGCTCACGTCCTCGGTCTCGCCGTCGACGATCGCGTCGATCGCGATGAGGAACGTGTTCGTCGCCATCGTCGCTCGCGCCTCGTCCGGCAGGCCCGTCATGGTGCGCCCGTCGAGGCCTGCGAGCACCGGCCGCCCGTGGACGGACTGGTAAAGGGCCTGCGAGGCCGTGCCGTCGGCCGGCAGGGGGATGAGGGCGCCCTCGGTCGCGGCGGCAAGGCAGGAGTAGAACTCGGGCACCTCGGGGGCCCACGCGTCGAGCGGCGCGGCGCGGGTGGCGAGCACCTCGGCAAGCCAGCCGAAGCCGAGGATGGAGAAGGCGGCGGCACGCGTGCGCCAGTACGCGCCGAAGCTGTCCCACAGCCCCACGCTGAGCACCCCGGCGCCGAGGTGCCAGACCATCAATGCCTCCGCCGGCGCGCGGTCGGCGCGCAGCGGCGGCACCAGCTTGGCCAGGGCGATCCATCCGGGGCTCGGGGTGCCAGCCACCTCCGGGCCGGCGGCGAGGACGAGGCCCATGCCGGCAAGCACGAGGCCGAGTCGAGCTGCTACGCCTTGCGACAACACGTAGCCAGCGGCGACGACCAGCATCTCCGCAAACATCAGCTCCCGGCGCCCCGCCGAGAAGCCGAGCTCGTCCTCCTTGCCCAGTCGCCAGGTGCCTGCGCGCCGCGAGCCCAGGTCGAGGGCGCTGAGCCCGTCGGCGCTCGACGCGGTGGAACCCGACCAGTCCCAGGGCGACCAGGTGCTGGCGCTCGCCAGGAAGGGGTTGCCCGTGCCGACGATGAGCCCCGGTGTCGACAGCAGCACCGGCAGGAGGACGGCCAGCTGCCTGAGCCGCTCCCGGCCCCGCCCCTGCCGCTCCACCGCCGCGAACAGCGCGCAGGCGAGGATCCCGAGGAAGGCCACGCGACCCGCGACCAGCGAGGCCAGCGCGAACCAGCCGAAGAGGGCGAGGTCGTCGCGCAGTCCCGCCCGGCCGCGCACGAAGCGGGCCAGCCCAAGGCAGGCGAACACGAACAGGGCCGACTCGGGACGGCCGTCCTGGAGGGCGCCGAGCGTGGAGGCGTTGAAGGTGAGCGGCAGGGCCACCAGCCACCCCGCCGTCTCCGAGGCCCCGAGCGCGCGGGCGAGGACGCGCAAGCCCCAGGTGTTGGCGGCGAGCCCGAGCAACACCAGCAGGTTGACCCCGAGTGGCTCTCCGAAGATCCAGCGCAGCGGCAGCGCGAGGAGCGCAAGGCCCGCGCGATCGTCGAAGTAGTCGAGGGGGTCGAGACCCCAGGGGAAGCCGAGCATCCTGGCCGGCGCCCCGGCCGCGAGCCAGTCGCGCAGCCACAGCTGGGTCATCGCCGCGTCGCCCTCGCGCCCGAGGTAGGCCGAGGTCCAGGCCGCCGGGTCGGTACCCAGCACCAGCACCAGGGCGATGATCCAGGCGACGTAGGGGGCGAGGCGCACGCCGCGCGCCCGTAGCCCATGCCGAAAGCCGGGGCTATGCGAGGCGCGATGGGCCAGCTCGGCGACCTCATCGCGGCGCTCGGCGAGCTCGCGAGCCCCTACCTGCCGGCGTGGGCACGCTGGGGCCTCGTGGGCGCGGCGGTCCTGCTGCTACTCCTGGGCTTGCGACGCACCGTCCCTGCCGACAACGCCCGCCGCCGCTACGCCCGCGCCGCGCGCCTGCCGGAGCCGCAGCGGGCGGCCGAGCAAGACGCGGCGCTCGCGAGCGTGCAGGACAACGCGAACGGTCTCCTCGCGA
This sequence comes from Deltaproteobacteria bacterium, assembly GCA_016875315.1. Lineage (GTDB taxonomy): Bacteria > Myxococcota_A > UBA796 > UBA796 > SXON01 > SXON01. Next base: position 2,090 of record VGRQ01000600.1, read on the forward strand.
TCGCGCAGCTCGCCCTCGCTGCCGGTCGCATCGCCCAGGTCGAGGCGGCGCTCGCCCGGCTCCGCTTGCTGCGCGCCTACCCCGAGGAGGTACTGCGGCTGCAGCGCCAAGTCGAGGGCCCGCAGCCGGGCACGCCCCTCGAAGCAGCGTTGATCGTGGAACGTTTTCTCGAGCGGGGGCAGTTCGATGAGGCCAGGTCGCGACTCGCTCGATACCAGTCCCGCTGGCCCCGCGACGAGGACCTCGCCGCGCTGGCGCCGCGCTGCGCCGGCGACGAAACGTGACGTACCCGCGCGAACCGTCCCGGGCCTCGCGTGTCGAAATCGACGACGGCCTGTAAGCCTCCCCGGCGAGCGGTCGTTGTCCCCACGAATCGGAGGTCAGCATGTCTCTCGTCCTCGCCCTCGTGTCCGTCCTCGTCTCCCCCGCCGACGCCTGCGCCATGCCCCACGAGATGCTCGCGGTGGCCGAGGCCAACAAGCCCGCCGCGCCCACCACCCTCGCCGACGTGTTCGCGGAGATCGACGGCGCACAGGCCGACGCCAAGGCGAAGGAGAGCGTGAAGAAGGCGCTGGAGAACGCCGCCGCCGTGCAGGCGCAGACGGTGATCCCCGAGGTGACGGCCCCGGCGCCGGTGGCCCGCCCCTCCACCTGATACGAGCGCGGCGTGCTCGCCTGCCTCGCCCTCGCCCTCGCCCAGGCTCCTCACCCGGGGGAGGCGATCGCGGCCTCGAGCGACTGCGCCGCCTGCCACGTCGTCCCGGGCGTGGCGGCGCCCAGCCGCGCCGGGAGCTGCGACGGTTGCCACCAGTGGGTGCGCGACGTGTCGGCCGACCCCGCGAAGCGCGCCAAGGCGATGCAAGTGTTCCCGCGCTGGGCGCGCTACGAGAAGAACGTCGCGAGCTACTTCGACGTGCCCGACCTCGGCGCCAGCTTCGCACGCCTCGATCCCGACTGGATCGCGCGCTACCTCGCCGACCCCCACGACCTG
>VGRQ01000601.1 GCA_016875315.1 Deltaproteobacteria bacterium
GCGCTTCATCCCCACCCGCACGCGACCGTCCTCCAACCGCTCGATCCGGTCCACCGCCAGCGGTGGCCGGAGAACGTACCGGCACAGCCGCTCCAGGCCGCCTGGGCCGCCACTCGCGAGCCCTGGGTACCCATCGACCGCGAGGCCACCATCGGCTACCACGACACGGCCGAGCAGGTAGCCGCCCGCGCCGGGCCCATGGCATCGGTCTTCCGCAGCGCATTCCGCCCCCGCGCCCACGTAGCCTGCGGGTGAACCGGTGGCCGGCGGGGGCCGGTTAAGGATCTCGCACGGGGCGGCTCCGCCACCAGACCCTCTTGCCGCCGCGCCTCGGCGGCGGGCTGATCGGCCACCACGCTCTTGGGCGGAATCGAGCGCCTGGGCCACTATCCTGTGCTGATCGAGGTGAAGCAGTGCGCCGAGGTGGGCGACCGCCAGGTGATCGCGTGGCTCGAAGAGCAGCTGGGGCTCCCCGCGTCGGGTGCGCTGTCAGTCGCGGCCTGGGCCGGGCTGGTGGAGCTGCCGCCGGGGGGACTGGTCATGCACGGCGCCGACGACGGGCCGGGCCGCGCCCTACTCGTCCTGCTCGACCGCGACGAGCGGGGGCAGGCGGCGCCGGTCGATGGTTGAGCGCATATACGTGGCCGAGCGCGCAACTGGCGCTCTCCGGGCCGGGACTGGGCGAACGCGGCGAGTGGCAACGTCACGTCGCGCTGCGCGCGGCGTGGGACGGCGGCATGGTGCGTTCGGCCTGCGACGAGCTGATGGAGGCGACCGGCAGCGCCTGGCACGACCGGGCCACCTCACGGCGACCTCCTCGCAGGTCGGCTCCGGCTCATCGAGCACGCGCTCGGCGGATCGGAGAGAGATGCCGCACCTCGCGGCGATCACGGCCCGGGGCCGGTCCCCGTCGGCCATGTGTTGAATTTTCAACCGGGTCATCACATCAATCACCTGCGCGATCTCCGGTGGAAACCCCCCAGTACCGGAGAATCGCGGAGAGCGACCGGCGGGTCGGAACCCAACGGAACCTCCTGAGATTCTTGCACTCGACACTGACTTGTGATACCCGCGGATTGCACGGTTCGACACGAGGCATCGGTTATAGGACATCTCTAGGGGGCAACAGTGCTGATCGCAGAGTTCACTGCTCAGGAAGTTCGGCGACTTGGAAACGCGGAGCCGAGACACGATGCGTGGGAGAAGTTTCGTCCACGCCTTCGCCAGATTCTCGAGAAGCTTCGCGTTTCGCACCCATGGGTAGGGCAGGGCACCACCGGGAAAATTCGTGGTGGGGGCAAGCAGACGACAACACGCGTACGGATCACGGCACAGGGAATCGGCAACGGCAGGGAGTTGAGCCACGTCGAGATTGGACTTTTTGGCAATGAGCAACGTCTGAGCCTTGAGGTTGCACTGGCTGACTTCAATCATTTATGGGGGTCCAGTGCGTTAGGCAAAAGAGACCTACGCCGAGGCGTGGCCATACGTTGGTGGGATAAGGCCTCCTGCCTAACCTACTCGCAGGCGCCGTTCGAGGTCTTCGACACCGACTTGATGGCCCTGGCTCAGGCTGCGGCAGGGTCGGTCAACGCAGTTCCATACATCGACTGCACAGAGGGGCGGGCAGGCGACGGCGCGGGCCGCCCCCGCGAAGGTGTTCCAGCACCGGATTGCCGACCAGCCCCTCCCGCTCCCCCCGCAGTCGAGGTAGACACCTCCCACCCCCTCATCGTCCCCAGGCGGGTGCTCGAACAGCTCCTCGCCGCCATGGCCACGCGGCCGCTGGTGCTGCTCTGCGGGATTAGCGGCAGCGGGAAGACTCAACTCGCGCGGCGGCTGGGTGAGTTCCGTGCGGCCGGCCACCTCGGGGGGGACACTGCCAAAGGGCAGTTGCAACAACTCGAGAACCTCAATCTCATCGAGAGCGCAACGGTCGAGGCCTGCAAGATCTACAAGTTGAAGGTTCCACCTCCGGAGGGGAGCACTTCCCTCACCGCCGTTCAGTCCGACTGGATCGAGGCCTCCAACCTCTGGGGCTACCGCAACCGGCTGGAGAAGGACGCGAAGTTCGAGGGAACGCCCGCGTTGCGCTCGTTCCTTGACGCCTGGCAGAGTTGGATCGGCAACGGCGAGCGGTGCAACCACGTCGTGATCCTCGACGAGATGAACCTGAGCCGCCCCGAGCACTACGCGGCCGACCTGCTGAGCGCGATGGAACTCATGCCGGAGGAGCGATCGGGCCCGGAGAGCATCGCGGCGCGGACGGAGCGCGCCACGAAAACCATCCGTCTTCACAACGAGGATGGGTCACGCCCGCTCGCGGGCGGAGGAAAATTCGACGTGCCCAACGCCATCGCCTGGCCTCCCGGTCTCGTGGTGATCGGCACGGTCAACATCGACGAGACCACGCACGCCTTCGCGCCGAAGGTGCTTGATCGCGCCGCCGTGCTGGAGTTCACGAAAATCCCCCTGGACGGCTTCTGTGTGCGGCGCAAAATCGGGGAGAAAGTCAACTTTAGCGACCTCCCGGAGACGGTGCAGGGGTGGGTGAAGCAGGTGCAGGCGGCGACTGAGCCCGCGTCCCTCCACCTCGGCTACCGAGCGATCACCGAGGTGGTCGACGCCCTCAGCTTCCGCCTGGACGCAAACACCGCCAAGTGGGAGACCACCACCGGCGACTGCCTGAAGGACGCACTCGACGACCTACTCTGCGACAAGGTACTCCCACGCGTACGCGGGGCGCGAGGGCAAGTCGAGGACGTTCTTCTCGCGCTATGGGATATTTCCCGCCGCACGCAGGAGGGTCTGCGCATCGCCAAGACCGAGGATCTGCCGAAAGCGCTGGAGCAGGAACACAGGGCACTCCGCGCGGGCAAGGAGCCCGAGACGGCGGACTCGGGGAAGCAGTCCCGCGCCCAACGCAAGATCATCCAAATGCTCAAGCGCCTCCACGCCGTCGGCTTCACGAGCTACTTTTGAGCTCGAAGCTAGTGTACTGCGGCCTCGTGTTCGAACTCGCAGATGGTCGCGAGCTGAGGCTCTGGACCGGAAAAGCGAAGG
>VGRQ01000602.1 GCA_016875315.1 Deltaproteobacteria bacterium
CTTCGGCCACCCTCCCCCGCGGGCGGGGGAGGGGCGCCTGGGGCGGCTCCCTACAGCCTAGAGCCTACAGCCTACAGCCTATTCAATACTCGACACAGATCTCATCGAAGTAGGCCGTGCCCGACTGGTGTACCTGCAGGCCGATGGCCCCGCTGCGGGTGAAGCTGTCACAGCCCGCGTTGCCCGAGTAGGCGAGGCTGCCGTTGAAGTAGAGGTCGACGTTGCCCGGGCTCACCTCGGCCACCACGTCGTAGTAGGTGCCCGAGCTGAAGCTGACCGAGCCCACGCTGGTCTCGACCGTGGAGCTATTGACCAGGTAGAGCGTGCTCCCGGCCCAGAAGTGGAAGCCGCAGTGTTCGCTGGACGAGGCGTAGCCGGAGATTACGCCTCCCGACACCGACCATGAGCCGTCCACGATGCTCCAGTCGGAGATGTCGTTGTCGTCGAAGTTGTCGTGGGAGATGCCCGTCCCGCTGTCGATGGCGCCGTCGCAGTCGTTGTCCACGCCGCCGCACAGCTCGCGGGCCCCGGCGTTGACCAGGCGTCGGCATCGAGCGGGTCCTCCCTCGAATCGGTGTCGCGACACCCGAGGAGGAGGAGGGCGAGGATCACCTACCGCGCCTCTACCCGGTACCCGGCCGCCTCCAGCCGGGTGATGAAGTCGGCGGGGCTCGACGAGGCGAGCAGGATCTCGCGCAGGCGGTGCTCGTGCATCGGGTCGAGGGCGGCGGCGGAGAGGAATGGGTGCGTCGCGACCTCGCCGCCGGGCGGGGGCGGCGCGGTGGACGTGAGCGCGCCGGGCTCGGAACGCGCGCGGAGCACGGCGTCGTCGCCGTAGTAGACAGTGAACGCGGCAGGGGCGGTCATCGGGGCGGTTCCGTGGAGGCAAGCAGCGAGGAGAGGGAACAACACTAGGGGGTCGGGGCGTCTCGGGTGACGGGCGGAGGCCCGTAGATACGCTCGAGCAAGGCGTACATCTTGGGGTCGTTGGACTTGAGCCAGCCGGGCCCGTTGTTGCCGATGCCGTCGTTGGCCGCGAAGAAACAGTTGGTGGCCTGGGCGAAATATTCCCACTCGTTGCTGGCGCCGTAGTCCTCGGTCCATGGCCCGCCGGCCTTCTTGCGCTCGTTGTAGAGCTCGAGGATCGTGTCTTGCTCCGACGACGGCAGCCCCTTGTCGTGGATGGCGTGCGCCAGCTCGTGAAGGCCCACCGAGTAGCCGTCAGAGTAGCCGTCGGTGCCGGCGCCGAGGTCGACGAGGTTCTCTTCTGGCACCGCGATGGCGAATAGCCCGCTCGGCACGCGCATGCCGCCCGCGCCGCGCACGTCGTCCCAGTTGCGACCATCGAAGGTCTTGGTGCCCTTGAGCGACGTGAACTCGTCGACCTCGGTCATCTTCTTCTTGCTCGGGACGATCACCAGCGCTGCCTTCGCCTTCTTCATCGAGGCCTGCACGTCCTTGCGGTTGGCGAGCGTGGCGGTGACGATCTTCTCGCAGGCATCGAGCGCGGTGGGACTCACGCCGCGGCCGAGGATGATGACGCCGAGCACCTCGCGACGCTGCTCCCCCTCCACGGCGGGGAGCGGCGACTTCAGCTTCTCGATGGTGGAGGCGATGCCGCGCAGCACCTGGCCGTGGTCGTGACCGGCGTGGTCGTGACCGGCGTGGTCGTGGGCGCCGTCGGGCGGCGGCCGGACCTCGTCGTGTTCGTGCTCGCCTTCCCGTGCCGGCAACTGCGCGGCGAGGAAGCTGTTGCCGTAGCGGCTCTGCTTGTTGCGGCCGTCGATGTCAGGAGCAGGCCGCGAAGGCGATGCCTGGGCCGGGGAGGGAACACGGGACTGGGCAAGCCCGGACATCCGGCGAGTGTACACCGCCAGGGGGAGGCGCGGCGGGGTAGATCGCGCGTTCCATGGACATCACCGAGATCATGGCGATGCTGCCGCATCGCTACCCCTTCCTGATGATCGACCGGGTGCTGGAACTTTCGCCCGGCGAGCGTGTCGTGGCGCTGAAGAACGTGTCGATCAACGAGCCCCAGTTCACCGGTCACTTCCCTGCCCAGCCGGTGATGCCGGGCGTGCTGGTGGTGGAGGCCATCGCCCAGGCCTGCGGGGTGATGGCGATGAGCGCCCACCCCGACATGCGGACCAAGCAGGTGTTCTTGCTCGGCCTCGACGGCATTCGCTTCCGCGCGCCGGTTCGCCCGGGCGACCAGCTTCGCATCGCGGTGACCAAGACCGGCGAGAAACGGAGCATCTGGTTCTTCGACGCCGACGTGACCGTCGACGGCAAGACGGTGGTGGAGGGCAAGGTGATGGCCACGGTTGTCGATCGTCCCGGAGCTGCGTCGTGATCCTGTTCCTGATTGCCTGCGAAGATGCACCGAAATACGACAAGTTCGCCGACGTGTTCGAGCCCTCGCTCACGGTGAACGCCGGCGCGGTCCCGCCGAATGGCGAGCGCCTGCAGGTGCTGGTCAACCCGGCGCGCGTGGGGCAGTGCCGGGCGCTCCCCGAGCTCACCGCCAACGTCGATGGCATCGCGATGACGCGCTTACACGGCAAGGTGGAGAAGGAGAGCTACAGCTACGACCGCGACTGCAGCGTGTACGAGTTCGAGCTGGATACCGCCAGCATCGCGTCGCGACCGGCGGGGGAGAAGAGCGTGGTGACCGTCACCGACGGGGTCACGACGCTGTCGCTGGAGACCAGGAACCTGTTCGCGCCGCGCACGCTGGCGCTGGCGGGCGAGGTGAGCGCCGGCGGCGAGGTCGTCCTTCGCTGGAGCCCCGGTGGCGACGTGATCGCGACCGAGAACAGCTTCGCCGTGGAGCTGGTCGCCGGGGAGGACAAGCGTCGCATCACGCCGGTGACGGTGACTCCCGAGGAAGTTCGCTTCGCGATCCCGGCCGACGTGCACGGCCCGGTGACGGTGGAGTTGCTGGGTACCGCCGCGATCGCGCCGCCGCTCGTGGCGTGTACCGGCGCCAAGAGCTGCTCGGTGTCGAGGGTTTTCCTGGTGCCGGCGGTCGAGTTTGTCGTCCCCTAGCGGCGGGTGGCTC
>VGRQ01000603.1 GCA_016875315.1 Deltaproteobacteria bacterium
CAGCCCCTCGCACAGCTCCTTGTTCTCCTGCCGGGTCGAGCAGACGTAGTAGTAATAGTCGGCCTTCCCCGAGCGTCCTCCCACGGTCAGGCTGATGCGCCCGCCGCAAGAGCCGCAGCGCAGCCAGGGCGTGAACAGACCACGGTCGCCGAGGCGGATGGGGTTGTGGCCGTTGGAGCCCTCGGCCTTCGCGCGGTCGCGGAGCTTCCGCATCGCCTGCACGCGGGCGAACTCCTCGTCGGTGACCGCGGCCTCGTGCGCGTCGCGCGCGACGATCTCCCCGTCGTAGACGATGTGACCGGCGTACACCGGCGAGGTGAGCACCTGCTGGACGTGCTTGCGACGCCACGACCCGGCGTTGCGCTCGCGGGCGACGTCGTCGCGGCACGGCGGCGACACCTGCTCACGGGTGAGCCTCTCGGCGAGGCGCTTCCCGCCGTCGCGGCCGTCCAGGTACTCGGCGAAGATGCGCTTGACCGTGTCGAACTCGGCGCGAGTGACGGCGAGGCGGCCGTCCACGACTTCGTAGCCGAACGGAGCGTGCCCGTGCTGCCAGAAGCCACGCTCGGCCTGCTGTCCCATCCCACGCATTCCACCCACTTCCATCCCACGTTCGATTCCCGGTAGCCGTCGCGGGATGCCGCCCGTGACGGTGTCCCACGCGCCGCCCCGTCAGAAGGGGATGTCGTCCTCCGGCTCGTCCTCATCGAGGTCGATGAAGTCGCCGAGGCGGTCGCGGCGGCCCGGATCGGCGTCGATCGCGAGGATCATGCGCTCCCCATGGACGGCCCAGACGACATCGCGGGCCTGCCCGAGGAGCTCGACGACGAGCAGGGCCTGCTCGGCGGTCCACTCGCGGGGGACGAGGTAGCGGAGCCAGTTGTGCGTCACGACGCGCTCGCGGGGTCGTAGATGGGGTGGCCGATGACCTGTGCCTGGACGAAGTCGCCGGTGATCTCCTCGTGGCCGAGCACGGCGGCCTGAATGAGGGTGTGCAGGGCGAGCTGGTTCACGCGGCGCGGCATGCCCTGGCTGTAGGCGAAGACCTTCTGCACGGCGGCATCCGAGAAGAGCTTGTCGCGGCCACCCGCGCGCTGGACGTGGAAGCGGATGTAGTTGCGGGTGTCCTCGACGCTGAACGGCTTGAGCGTGGCGGCGAAGGTGACACGGGTGAGGAAGGGCTCGAGCACGGGATCGCGCAGCGTGCGGGTGAGCGCCTCGGTGCCCGTGACGAGCACGGAGAAGCGATCTTCGGCGTCGAGCGCCCATGCGGTGAGGCGGCGGAGCACGTCGAGGAGCTCGGCGCGGACCCCCTCGGCGTCGTCCAGCACGAGGACGGAGTGGGCGCCGCCCTCCTCGCCGTGCGCGGTGAGGTGGGCGTGGGCCTGGTCGAAGAGGTCCGCGGCGTGCATGCGCATGGGGAGGCCGAGCGCCCGGTTGATCGTGCGCAGGAAGCCGACGAGCGTGGTCGGGACCTGGTTGACGTGGACGACGCGGTAGCGGGCCTGATCGAGACCCTGGACGAACCGGCGGAGCGTGATGGACTTGCCGACGCCGCTGGGCCCGGTGACCACCGCGAGTCCGCGCACCTCGGCCCAGAACTCCAGCCCGTGCAGCAGGTCGCGCTGGGAGCGGGAGTCGAACATGTCCTGCGCGAGGACCGACTTCCGGAAGGGGATGCGGGTGAGCGCGAAATGGGCCTGGAGGCGACGTCGCGCGGGTTCGTTGAGGGTCGAGGTGGCGTTCATGGCCTGGACTTCTCCTTGAGCTGGGTGCGGAGCAGGTCGAGGTAGACCCGCACGTGGAGGTCGGGCGGGTGCGAGGCGAGGACGACGTCGAGGGCCGCGGCGGCGAGCTCGGGGTCCCACGGGCCGTGACGTCCGAGGAACGCCTGCACGGCAGCGACGTCGAGGACGGAAAGGTCGAGGCGGGCGGCGAAGAGCTCGATCACCGCGGCGTCCGCGTCCGCGCGGCGGCGCTCGGCCTCCTCGCGGAGCATCGCGGGGGTGGGCTCGACGAAGCTCTCGGCGCGCCGGCGGGCGACGAGGTGCCCGAGCCAGTCGCTATCGACGCTGGGGCGGGGCGGCTCCGGCGGCTTGTGCGTGGCGCCCGGGCGCCGGTGCCGTCCGACCACGAACGACCGGAGCCGCTCCACGAGCGTTCCCTTGTGCCAGACCTCGATCTCGCCGAGGTGCTCGGGGTCGTAGCGGACCTCGATCGCCTTGCGGGCGAGCGCGGGCCCGACCTGGTACTCCGTGCCGAACAGCGAGAACACACCCGCCTTGTCGGGCGTGCGCGTCTCGCGCCACAGGAAGGCCTGCCGCAGCTTCCCCTCGTCGACGAACCGGATGTTTGCGAGGCCGGCACGCCAGCGGTCGCGGGGACGTTGCCCGGTCTCGCCGTGCACCTCGCCGTTGTACGCGTGGTCGACCCAGGCGAGCCACGCCTCGTTGAGCGCGTCGAGCGTGTGGATGCGCGAGGCCGACACCTCCGCGACGAACGCGGAGGTCACGAGGCGATTGAAGGCCTCGATCTTCCCATGCCCCATCGGACGACGCACGCGCGTGAACACGATCGCCTCCATGCCGAGCGAGGCGACGATGTGCCGCATGTGCGCGGAGCGGTAGGTGGCGCCGTTGTCGTAGTAGACCCGACGCGGGAGGCCGTGCTTCTGGAGCGCGCGGCGGAAGACGAGCTCGCGCGCGGGCAGGTCCCCCTTGAACGAGAAGCGGCCGTGCAGGCAGAGCCGGGAGTGGTCGTCGAGGAAGGCGTAGAGCCAGGTCCGACGGACCCGACCCGGCCTCCGTGGGTCGGGCAGCCACGGGCCCTGCAGCATGTCGGACTGCCAGGTCTCGTTGGGGAAGTCCGCCTCGTAGCTGTCGAGGTCCTCGGTGCGCTGGGGTCGGGCGCGGCGGGCGGAGAGGCGCTCGGCGGCGAGCAGCCGGTGGACGGTGCTGCGCCGCGCCTTCCCCTTCTGGACGAGCCCGAGGTCCTCCGCGACGCGCACCAGCCGGTCGAGCGACCGCTCGGGCACCTGCCGCTTGAGCGCCACGAGCT
>VGRQ01000604.1 GCA_016875315.1 Deltaproteobacteria bacterium
GGCATCATGATGAAGATGGAGACGATGCCCGAGACAAGCTGGGCGATGGCGGCGTTGCGGGCCGGTTCGGGGAGGGGTTGCACGGGCGCTCCGGGGGAATCCCCGCGTATCTCGCCGGGCGATCAATCGACCGCGAAGAGATCGAGCCACTCGCCGCGATGCCAACACCGGCGCTCGAGCCGGGCCGCCGGGCCGAGCGCGGCGCGGGCCTCGGGAAAGGCGACGAAAGCCTCGCTCAGCACGATGTAGGCGCGCGGCGTGTAGGCGGGCGCCTCGGCGACGAAGCGTCGCAAGAGCTGGAAGTCGTCGCCGGCGGCGAAGGCGTGGCCGATGGGCGCGCTGTCGCTCCCGGGCCAGAAGGGCAGGTTGGCGACGATGCCGTCGAAGCGCTCGCCCGCGACGGGCGCGAAGAGGTCGCCCTCGCGCACGTCGACGTCGAGCTGGTTCAGCGCCGCGTTCATCCTCGCGTTACGACAGGCCTCCGCGTCGATGTCGGTCGCGACCACGCGGGTACCGGCGCGAGCGAGGGCGCAGGCCACCACGCCCGAGCCGGTCCCCAGTTCTAGCCAGCGCTCGCCGGGTCGCGACAAGGTCGGCGCGACTCCCGCCAGCCAACCGCCCACCTTGGTCAACACCGGGTCGAACACCCCCGCGTTGACGAGGATGGCGAGCCCGTCGACGTCGTGTACGTGCGGTCGCCGCGCGTGCCAGCGCGCGTAGGCCAGCGTCAACGGCCGCCGGATCACTTCTTGTTGGGATTCCAGTTGTAGTTCATGAAGGCGACGGTGTACTTGCCGTCGACCGCCGCCTTGAGCTGCGCGGCCTTGGTGGCGTCGGAGGTGTACTTCAGCAGGTAGGCCTCGAGGGTGCCGCTGTTGTCCTTGAAGTCCTGGCCATACCAGTCCATGAGCTTGGTGACCTGGATCTCCTTCTTGGCGTCGTCGACCTTGAGGCCGCTGCCGTTGAAGAAGGCCTTCGTCGCCGAGTCGAGGGCGGCGGACAGTCCCGCCTGGTCTTCCGGCCAGGCGCCCGCGCGCTGCGGGGGGCACGACTTCGCGCCGCAGTTGAAGGCGAAGTGGATGCGGGCGTCCTTGTACTTGGTGCGCACGCCGTTCTCGATGTCGTTGAGCGTGACGTCGCGACCGGCGACCTTGTACTTCTTGGTGTCGAAGAAGCCCTTGAGGTCAGTCACGTTGGCGGGGAGGGCGGCGCCGCTGTCGAGCAGGGCGTCGATCACGATGGCGTTGTAGGCGTTGATGTAGAAGCCCATGCCGAGGTCGCCCGACGCGGCCGACACGCTGGCGAGGTAGGCGTCGAGATCCGCCTGCTTGCCGCGGATGGCGGTGTAGTCGACGTTGCCGCCTGAGACGTGCGCTTTCAGCAGGGCGTCGAGCTTGCTGTGATCGAAGGCGAAGGCGCTCGACACCGGGGCGAGGGTGGCAAGGGCGAGGGCGAGGACACGGACAAGGCGCATGGGCACTCCTCTGGGGGCGGCAAGATAGGCGGGGCGGGGCGACCGGTCAAACACCCGATGAGGCCGGTCGACTTCCCGGCGGCGGTGGCGGCGGCCCCCGGCGAGGGAGACTCCACGCGCGGAGCAGGCGGGCGGCCACGAGGTAGGCCATGCCGCTCGCGGCCACGGTGACGAGCACCGGCACGCGATCGCGCAGGACGTAGGCGATCGCGCCGAGGATTGCTGTCGCGACCAGGGAGCGCAGGTGGAAGCCCAGCAGGCCCCGCCCGCCGAGCAGCGCCCGCAGGCCGGCGGCGAGGCCCACGCACTCGGCGCTCACGGTGATCGCGTGCGACAGGGGCAGGGCCTCCGCGCCCATGCCGAGGCCGCGGGTGAGCCAGAGCACCACCGGCACCTTCGCCAGCATCGCGCCCACGGAGAGCCACATCGGGAAGCGCGGGTTTCCGAGCGCATAGTACGCGGGTACCACCAGGCGATGGAAGCAGATGCCGAAGCAAGCCAGCGCGTACATCCGGAGCATGTTCGCGGTGCCCACGGTGTCGTCGGGCATGAACGCGCCCCGCTCGTAGAACAGGCGCACCAGCGGCTCGGCGAGCACGAAGAGCCCGGCGGCGCTGGGAAGCACGAGGAAGGCGTGGGTGCGCAGCGCCTCGGCGAGGATGTTGCCCCCCTCGGCCTCGTCGCGACGCGCGAGCGTGCCCGCGAGCGCGGGGAGCATGGCGGTGGCGATACTCCCGGCGAAGAGCGCCAGCGGGAGCTGCACGAGGCGGAAGGAGCCGAGCAGCCATGTGAGCACGCCGTCGCCGAACGACGCCGCCCACTGCGACTCCACCAGCAAGTTGAACTGCACGGTGACGATGCCCACCATCGCGGTGGCGAAGAAACCGCCTAGACGACGCAGTGCGGCGTGACCGCGCAGCGAGGGGAGGGGACGGTAGCCCGCAGCGAGCAGCGGTGGCACGCAGAGGACCACCTGCACGAAGCCGGAGAGCGTGGTGGCCAGCGCCACCCAGGCGATGGGCGGCACGCCGGGGCCCGAGGGGAGCTGGTCGGCGCCGGGCCCGACGGCGAGGCAGGCCACGATCACGCCCAGGTTCATCACGTTCTGGGCCATGGCCGGCACGAAGAAGCGCCCCCGCACGTTGAGCAGGCCGCCGAGGAAGGCCGCCAGCGACAGCCCCATCAGGAAGGGCGAGAGGTAGCGGGTGAGCGAGACGGTGAGCGCGAACTTTGGCGCGTCCTGGGCGAAGTCGTTGGCGATGAGCCTCACCCACAGCTCCGCGCCCAGGAAGAAACCCACCGTCGCGAGGCCCAGGGCGACCATGAGCACGCCGAGCACGGCGTTGGCGAGCTTCCAGGCGGCGTCGAGCCCGTCCTTCTCTACCGACTCGGCGAAGGCGGGCACCACCACGTTTTGCAGCGAGCCCTCGGCGAAGAGCTCACGCAGGAGCTGCGGAACGCGGAACGCCGCGTTGAAGGCGTCGGACACGGCGCCCGCGCCGAAAACCTGCGCGAAGATGATGTCGCGGGCGAGCCCCGATACCCGCCCGAGGGCGTTGGCGGCGGCGACGGCGAGGGCGGC
>VGRQ01000605.1 GCA_016875315.1 Deltaproteobacteria bacterium
GTTGAGGCGGGCGAGCGCGGTCCACGCGGGGTCGTGCTCCACCGCCTCCACCTCCAGGCCCGCGTGGGCGAGGAGAAGGCTCACGATGCCGCAGCCCGCCCCGAGGTCGATGGCGCGGCGCGCGGGCAAGCCGAGCGCGAAGTGCGCCAGCGCGTAGACCTCCACCCCGAAACGGTAGCCCTTCCGCGGCTGGAACACGGCCAGGCCCGGCGCCGGCGAGGCGAGGTCGAGGCTCCCGAGCGCTCCCCCGGGCACTAGGCGCCGATGTCGCCGCGCCAGGACGCGCCCTCGAAGCGCACCTCGCTCACGCCCGCGTAGGCGCGGGCGCGGGCGGCTTCCGGCGTGGGCCCGAGGCCGGTGACTCCCAGCACGCGACCTCCGGTGGCCCAGAGCACGCCGTCGCGAACCGACGTGCCCGCGTGGTACACGACGAGGTCGTCGGCGTCGGCAGGGAGCTGGGTGATGGGCGCGCTGGCCCCCCTCGCGGGGTAGTCGTGCCCGGCCACCACGACGCAACAGGCGTGCGACGCCGAGAAGCGCAGCTGATCGCCGGGCAGCTCGCCGCGGGCGGCGCCGAGGAACCAGGGGACCGGGTCCTCGGCGAGGAGCGTCACCAGCGGCTGGCACTCCGGGTCGCCGAAGCGCACGTTGAACTCCAGGAGCCTGGGCCCCGTCGAGGTGAGCATGAAGCCGCCGTAGAGCACGCCCCGGAAGGGCACGCCGTCGGCCTTCATGCCGCGTACGGCGCGGCGCAGCACGTCGTGGCACTCCGCGAGGGTGTCGTCGGGCACGCTCACCGGCGCCACGGCGCCCATGCCCCCGGTGTTCGGGCCGCGGTCGCCATCGTGACGGCGCTTGTGGTCGCGGGCGGGGATCAGCGGGACGACGCGCGTGCCGTCGGCGATGCCGAGCACCGAGAGCTCCGGTCCCTCGAGTCGCTCCTCCAGCAGCACCGCCGCGTCGGGGCGGGCGGCGAAGACCTCGTCGAGGGCGGCGCGGGTTTCCTCGACGGTGTCGGGCACCCAGACGCCCTTGCCGGCCGCGAGGCCGTCGAGCTTCACCACCCAGGGGCGGTCGATGAGGAGGCCGTCGCCGCGGCGAAGCACCCGCGCCTCCGCCGTCGGCAGGCCGTGGCGCGCTGCGAGCGACTTGGTGAAGATCTTCGAGCTCTCGAGTCGCGCGGCCGCGGCGGAGGGACCGAAGGCGAGGAATCGCTCGGCCTCGAGTCGATCGACCAGGCCCGCCGCCAGCGGCGCCTCGGGGCCGACGACCACCAGCTCGGCGGCCACCTGCCGGGCAGCGAGGAGGGGGTCGTCGTCGGCACGCTCGCCCAGCTCGACAAAGCCCGGGTTGTCATGGGTGAAGTACAGCGCGTGGCCGTGGCGGGCCATCGCTCTCGCGAGGGCGTGCTCCCGCCCGCCCCCGCCGACCAGGACAATCCGCATACCGCGCCCTCCTCAGCCTTCCGTGGCGAGTTCCCGTAGCCTGACGCGGGCCTGCGCGTCGAAGGGATCGCGCTTGATGGCCTCGCCGAAGTCGCGCTTGGCGGCCTCGGTCTCCCCCGTGTGCGCGCGCACCTCGGCTCGAACATTCGGCACCATCGCCGAGGTGAGCGGCGAGGAAGAGACAGTGTCGAGGTACTTCCGCGCCTCCTCGTAGTCACCTGTCGCGACAAGGGACTGGACCAGCGCGAGCAGGAACTCCCCCTGCTTCGGCCGCTGCTGGACGACGCGGCGGAAGTCGCCCGCCGCGCCGTCGTTGTCGCGCGAGGCCAGCTTGAGGCGCCCGCGCAGCGCGATCGCCGTGGGGTCGTCGTCGATGCTGCCGGCGGCGTCGAGCGCCCGGCGCGCCCCCGGGATGTCGCCCCCCAGCCAGGCCGCCGTCGCGAGGGCCAGATGGTAGGTTCGACCGAAGGTGACGTCGTTGCCCACGCCGCTCTCGAGGAGAGCCTTCACGTCCTTGGCCGGGGCGCCGGCCGAGAGCGCCGCCAGCCCAGGTCGGCGGCGGCTCGCCTGCCCGTCGACCTGGACGATCGCGCCGAGGAGCACGTCGATGGCCTGGGCCGGGTTGTGTCCCTCGAGGTGCACCCGCGCCAGCCAGAGGTGGGGCTCCGGCGCTGAGAGATCGGCCCGCCGCGCCTGCTCGGCGAGGGGCACCAGGTCGCTCACCGGCTGGCGAGCCTCGATGCCCAGCGCCACCTGGGTGTCGAGCACTCGCGCCAGCTCGGCCCCCTTGCGCAGCGAGCTGTCCATCGACGCCCAGGCCCGGGCCTCCTCGGTGTTGTCGCCGGCGAGGCGCCCCACCAGCGCGCGCACCTGGGCCACGACCGGGTCGGTTCGGCCGAGCTCGACGAGGGAGGCGGTCGCGCTTCGCGCGGCATCCAGCTTGGCCGCGTCGCGACGTGCGTCAAGGTAGCGGGCCTGCGCCGCGCCGAGTCGCGCCGAGCGACGCACGGCCTCCGGCAAGTCCGCTCGCGTCCCGATCTCTCCCACCAGCACCAGTGCTCGCTCCACGTCTCCGAGGTCGATCGCGACGCCGGCCGCCCGCACCCGCAGCGCGGGCGGCGCCGCCTCGCCCAGCGCCACCGCGATGGCGATGCCCTCCTTGGCCTGGCCGTCGAGCAGGCAGAGCCCCGCGTAGGCGGACTCCAGGGCCGGATCGTCTCGGATCTCCTTGCGCGCCTCCTCCACCCGGGTGCGAGCGTCGGGGAGGTCGGCGTCGGCCGAGAGCAGCGCGACCAGCCGGGCCAGCTCGCGGTTCTGGGGCCAGGCCTCGAGGAGCTTCTTCACCGCGCCCAGGGCCTCCAGCGGATGCTCGGAGTCCGCAAGCGCGGTGTTGACGTAGAGCGCGCGGCACTCGAGGTCGCCGCGGCCAGCGCAGTCGCTCACCGCTGCCCGGGCAGACTGCGCATCGCGCTTCGCGAGCAGGAGCGCTGCCCGCGCCCGCTGGCAGGCATCGGCACCCGGGAGCACCGCGTCGCAACGGGCCCCGAGCGCGCGCGCGAGTTCCAGGTCGGTGCGGGCCTCGGCCAGCAGCACCGCCAGGAGCCCCAGC
>VGRQ01000606.1 GCA_016875315.1 Deltaproteobacteria bacterium
AGGCGCCTCGACCCGGGGGGCGGGCGGGGCCTCGACCACCGCCACCTCGCCGCCCAGCGCGCCGGTGTAGGCCGACAGGCCCACGAAGGGCGACAGCGATCCCGTGGCCTGGAGGTCGAACCAGCCCACGCGCGCGTCGGAGGGGATGGGGCGCCCGGCGGCGTCCTTCGCCATGCCGGGACCCACGTGGGCGCCGCCGACGATGCAGCCGGCCCAGCCGTCGGAGCAGGGCAGGGAGGGGAAGGCGGCGCTCCACGCCGGCCAGCCGCCGGCCAGCGCGGGCAACGAGAGGAGCGCGAGCGCGCCGGCAATCAGGATCGGGCGGGTTCGCATGGGACTACTCCGAAGCCTCGCGCGGCTCGTCGCGACCGAAGGTGATCATCGGCTCCTCGATCTGGTCGTTCTCGAGCTCGATGGGCTCGAGCTTGACCTCGATGACGTTGCGGCGCTTGCGCACCTGGTACTGGAAGACCTGCGTGGTGTAGCCGGGCGCCGAGATCTCGAGGTCGAGGGTCATGCCCGGGGTGAAGCGCAGCTCGGTGCCGTCGGGCATGTAGAGCACGCTGGTCTCGAAGGAACCGTCGACCGAGTTCACCCGGTGACGGTCTTGTTCGAGGGGGTGGCGAATCACCGCCGTGGGGATGGGCTTGCGCTCGCTGTCGAGCACCACCACCTTCACCGGCACGCCCTCGTCGGTCTTGGGCGCGGCCACGGCGGCGGGCGCGAACAATCCAAGCAACAAGCTAAAGAAACACGCAAAGGCGAACGAAAGGCGCATGACCCTACCCTCCCGCGGTGGCGGTGAACTGGGCCTTGAACACGGGATCCATGGCGACCGTTCCCGCCGTGCCGGGATCGCCGAGGATCGCCCACGCGCGCGCGGCGGCGTCGGTGCTCTGGCCCTCGAGCAGCTTGCGCGCCGTTTCCGCGTCGCGATCCGCGATCAAGATCGCCGCCGTGGCGCGGGCGTCGGCGTAGCCGTCGGCGGGGCTGATGGTCACGATGCGATCGAAGCCAGCGAGGCCGGCGTCGCCGTCGCCCCCGGCGCAGGCGATCATCGCCCGCGTGGCCTGGACGCGCCAGACCTGGCCCGGCGGAGCGACGGGGATGGCGTCGAGGAGGTTCTCGGCGATGCCGGGCTCCCCCACGCTGACCGCGCGCCCCGCCCACACCAGGAGCTGCTCGGCGCCGTCTTCACGAGCGCCCGCGTAGGCCTTCACGAGGTCTTCCACGCTGCGGACCGCGATCGGCCGCTGGCCGAGGGCCCACAGCGCCTGCGCCTCGGAGAGGCCCGCCACCAGCGGGTTGCTGTCGTTCATCAGGTCGAGGTAGGCGCTAGCGGTGTCGCCGGCGGGACCGCCCGCGGCCTTCACTTCCTCGAGAAGCGCCTTGGCGGCGTCGCGATCGCCGTCGGCGAGGTTGACCTCGGCCGCGAGCAGCTTGCCGAGCGGCGTGCCGGCCGCGGCAGCGTGGGCCTTGACCTGGTCGAGGTCGCCGGTGCGCATGGCCACCAGGGCCCGGCGCATCTTCACCTCGGCCAGCTTTTCCCCGGCGGTGCCCTCGGTGGCGGCGAGGATCTGGTCGGCCGCCTGCGTGTTGCCCTGCAAGAGCTTGAGGTAGGCGGCGCCCGAGGCCACGTCGAGGTTGGTCGGGCTCTTCTTGAGAGCCTCGTCGTAGATGGCGGCCGCCCCGGCGAGGTCGCCCGCCTTCATCTTGGCCTCGGCGTCGGCGATCTGCTTCGAGGGGTCGCCCGTGAGGCTCGACAAGATCGAGCAGCCGGCCATGAAGAACAGAGACGACAGCATGGGCGGCAAAACTCCGCCGCACAGGTAGCGCGAAGCGGGGGGGCCGTGCAAGCGGCGGGGGCGCAAAGGCCACGCGTGATACATTGGCGGGTCGGAGCTATCAGCGCAGGATGGAAGCACTTGCTGGCGGTCGTGGCACGGAGCTCGTGCTCCTCCACGAGATCAACGCTGGCACCTTCGCCCGACTCTACCTCGCCGAGGCGCGCGCCTCGGGCGGCATCGACCGCATCGTGGCGGTGAAGATCCTCCGCGAGCAGTGGAACGAGCAGCAAGAGGTGGTGGCGCGCACGCGCGACGAGGCACGGCTGCTCGCGCGCCTGCGGCACAAGAACATCCTCCGCGTCGAGGAGCTGGTCGAGGTCGACGGCCAGACCGCCATCATCATGGAGTACGTCGACGGGCTCGACCTGAAGCAACTCGTCGAGGCGCTCAACCAGCGGCGCCAGCGGCTCCCGTGCAAGGTGGCGCTGCAGATCGTGTGCGAGGCGGCGTCGGCCCTGGAGGCGGCCTATTTCCGCGTGCCCACCGGCCTCGACAAGCCGCTGCGCGTGGTGCACCGCGACATCAAGCCGAGCAACATCATGGTGAGCACCGAGGGCGAGGTGCGCGTGCTCGACTTCGGCACCGCCCGGTCGAGCGCCGTGTTCCGCTCGGCGCAGACCGGGGCGCTGCGTTTCGGCTCGCTCAAGTACATGTCGCCGGAGCGGCGCGAGGGCGATCGCGGCGAGCACCCGAGCGACGTCTACGCGCTCGGGCTGGTGCTCCTGGAACTGCTGCGCACCGAGTGGCTGCCGCTCTTGCCGATGGATGTACACGAGCACGACGAGGCCATCGCCTCGGCGATCGCGCGCCTCGACGGGCTGGGCATGCCCAACCGCGAGTGGGACATGGCGCTGCGGCAGGCCCTCGCCCAGATGCTCGCGAGCGACCCGCGCGCTCGCCCCAGCGCCGAGCAGGTCGTCAAGCTGATGCGGGAGTTCGTGGAGCAGTCGCAGGGCCCGCTCATGGGACGCTTTGCCGAGGAGGTCGTGGCCCCCATCGCGGAGGAATACGCGAGGGCGCGCCCCCAGGCGGGGTCGCTCGCCGGCACGCGGCTGGTGGTCAACGCCATCGCCGAGGGGCCGCGCTCGGTGTCGGTGAGCAGCCCGGGTGGCGGTACGCCCTCGCGCCAACCCGCCTCGCGTCCCGACGCCCCGGCGCCCCCCTTGCGCGAGGTCCGCGACGACTCCGCACCGCCGCGCCCCTC